>DAORHX010000013.1:0-23629 GCA_035438245.1 Rubrivivax sp. | reverse complement strand
CGTCGAGGCGATCGGCCGCTAGCAGTGCCTGCGTCAGCTGGTACGCGCCGATCGCGACCAGCAGCACCGCTGGGGCGTCGCAGGCCTTGACCACGCAGGCGCCTTCGTCGACCAAGCGCTGCGCCTGCTCGCCCGTCAGGCGGTTCGCCATCGGCCGCTTCGGCACGACGAGCGTCCAGAACTGGCCGTGCGTGCCGTAGGCGGCGCGCAGCGCGGCGGCGGCGCTGTTCGCGTCGACCGGGAACAGCACGCGCGCGGTGTCGGACATCTCGCCCAGCAGCGCCTCCGCCAGCGTCGGGTCCTGGTGCGACTGCTCGTTCTTGCCGTTCTCCCAGGTGTGCGAGGTGGCCACGGTGACCACCGACAGCCAGCCCGGTGGCGTGCCAGCCTCCGCCTGGTGGCGCGCGAACAGGATCTCCTGGCGCAGCGCGCCGAGCATCTTGACGGCGAAGGCCTCGTAGGAGACGACCAGGTTGATGCCACCCTTGTTGCCGAGCGCCGCGCTGACCACCGCCTCCTCGTTGAGCGCGGTGATCACCGCGCCGTCCACCGCCTCCGCCAGGCCGGGCTCGGGCGCGAAGACACGGTGCTTCAGCAGGTCCAGGGTCTGGCCCATCCGGTTGCTGCGCAGCTCGTCAGGGTTGCCGACGCGCGGGCGCAACTGCGGGTTCGCCTGCACGATGGCGGCGAAGGCGGCGTCCAGCGCCCCCATCGGGGACACCTGGCCCGCGCCGACGGCGTGCCATGACGCCGCCGGCAGCGTGGGTGCATCGACCTGCCGGTGTGCCAGCGGGTGGTCGCGCTCCAGCGGGCGCCGCTGGTCCCGGTGGCGGCAGAGCGCGGCCAGCGCCTCGTCGAGTTCCGCGGGCGGCACGAACAGCGCGCGGGCGCCCTCGTTGAACTGCTGCCGCGCGCTCGGGTCGGTGTGCGGGTTGCCAGCCAGCGGCAGGTTGTGGGCCGCATTGGTCCCCGCCCCCGGAAAGCCGAAGCCCTTCGGCGCCTCGGCGATGGTGTAGTGCAGCGGCACCGGGTACTGGATGGTCCCGCCAGCGACCGCCGCCGCGCAGGCCGCGAGCCGTTCCTCCATGGCATGCACCGCCCAGGCAAAGGCGGCCGGGTCGGTGCCGTCGATCTCCATGGGGTCGAAGCCGTTCAGGCGCAGGTGCTGCTGGAACCACGCCAGGCCGCCCTGCTGCTGCATCGTGCTGCGCTGCTCGATGCGGCGCCCGTTGAGGATCATGAACGGCGCCACGAAGCCGCAGTCCTCGGCACGCCACCAGCGCGGCGCCCAGTCGCTGCCGCGCTGCTCCTCGAACGCACCGTCGCTGAGGAACACCACCAGGCGCTCGCCCGGCAGCGGCATGTGCACGTACTGCAGCTCCGCGAAGCCGAGGTAGCCGCCCTCGGACAGCCCGCCGGCGGTGTTGGGGCCCACGTGGCTGCCCAGCGGCGACGCCGGCCGCCCGGCCGCGTCGATCGCGTAGCTGTAGAAGTCGCGGGCGAAGCGCGTCAGCCCGTCCTCGCTGCGGTCGTAGCGCTCGGCGTGGCGCGGCGTCATGTTGCCCGCCAGCAGGTTGCAGGCATCGATGCCCGCCACGCAATGGCCCTGCCCCATCAGCCAGCCGCGCGTCAGGCCGCTGAGCGCGTTCGCGGCCAGATAGCCGACGTAGGCCGGCACGATGTTCAGCGAGCCGCCGGTGTGGCCTTCGGGCGTTCCCTTGAAGTCCCCGGCCGCCATCTCGCGCCCGTCGGGATAGACCCGGTCGGCATAGGTCATGTGCACGGTCAGCCACATGCCGGCCGCGGCGAGGCGGTCCGCAGCCCACAGCGTGCGGTAGACGCTGGCCGCATCGCCGGCCTTCCCTCCGGCGACCAGCACCTGCGCGAGCTCGTGCACGCGCAACTGGGTCAGGTCCTGGTGCACGATGGGCCCGAAACCGCGCGCCCAGCGTGCGAAGTCGGCATCGCTGTCGCGGAACAGCCGCGCGCGCTCGGCGACCCAGGGAAGCTCGTGATTCATGGTGTGTGTCGGTTGGGGTTGCAGGGCGCGAAACGATCCACGTCAGGCCTGGCGCGCGTACGCGATCACGGCCGCCGCCCAAAGCAGTGCCGGCAGCAGCAGCACCCAGCGGAAGTCCGAATGCAGCACGAAGTTCATGGCGCTCATCAGCACGACCGTCGGCAGGCCCGCCAGCACGATGGCCCACCCGGTGCCAGGTGCCCGGTCCGGCACGGCGGTCCGCGCCACGAAGACGGTCAGCACGCCCGCGCCGGCCATGAAGCCACCCATCACCGTGAACACGATGCGCAGCCACCCTTCGAGGCCCGGCGCCGCCTCGCGCAGTTGCACCAGCGTCGATCCGATGAACCGGGGATCCTCGGGCAGCAGCGCCGGCCGGACGAAGACGAAGTACGCGCCCAGGGCCACGAGCCAGACGCCGAGGGCCGTGAGGAGCCACCTCGCGGCACGCGGGGGCGAGGTGGGATGGGTCAGGCTGGCGCTGGGTCGAAGGTCGGGCATGGCACGCGGTCGGAGTCGGGGTTTCATCGCTTCTGCAGGTTGCGCTGGCTGAAGATCTCGTCGTCCACCGGGCGGTCGAACACCGCGTTCTTCAGCACCACCGTCGTCGAGTTGCCGGGCTTGGCGTCGGGTCGCATCTCCCAGCGCGTCGGCAGGATCCGCCCGCCGACCTGGCGCACGTCGGAGAACGTCAGCACGCGCACGCGCTCGCCGCGCTCGCTGAAGAACTCCTGCTTCAGCGGCATGGCGTCGGCACGGCGCACCCAGTAGATGATGCGACCCCAGACCACCGCGGCGTCGGGCTTCGGCACGGCCTCGACCTGCACGACCGTCTCGCCGTCGAGCTGCACCGTGGCGATCACCTTGTGCGTGTAGTCGTCGAGGATGCTGCTCTCCTTGACGAGGTCGTCGTTCGTGAAGTCCGAGCCCATCCACGGCTGCAGCATCATCGACGGCGGAATCTTGACGATGCGCTCGACGTTGGGCAGGTAGTTCCACATCTCGGTGCCGATGCGCAGCGAGCCGATGCCCGCCTCCTTGGCCGGCGACAAGATGCGCACGAACGAGCGCCGCGGCCGGTCCATCCACAGGCGCAGGCCGAGCGTGCGCTGCCACCGCGGCGTGGCGATCGTCATCTCGTACTCGCCCTGCACGGTGCTGCCCCACAGCAGCTTCTCCACCCTGTCGAGGATGTCGCGTCCTTCGGACGGCTGCGCGCGAACCCCTGGGATGGCGAGCGCAGCGAGCGGGGCCGCGCCCGCGAGGCGAAGCAAGGCGCGGCGCGTGCTCACGACGCACCATCCCCCGGCGGCAGCGCCACGGCGGCCACGCGCAGCTGGGCCGGCGCCGCTGTCTCCGCCATCAGGCTGTCCAGCATCGCCCGGTCCACGACCTCCTTCTCCAGCAGCAGCGCGGCCAGCGCTTCGAGCGTCTCGCGGTTCGTCCGCAGCGTCTGCGTCACGCGATCGCGCGCCTCGTCGAGCAGCCGCCGCACCTCGCCGTCGATCGCCTCGGCGGTGCGCTCGCTGAAGGTGCGCGGCTCGGGCAGCGTCGGGCCGTTCAGGAACAGCGGCGCGGGCCGCGCGTCGTAGGTCGCCAGGCCGAGCGCCTCGCTCATCCCGTAGTGGGTCACCATGTGGCGCGCCAGGTCGGTGGCGCGCTGCAGGTCGTTCTCGGCGCCGGTCGAGACGTCCTCGAACACCAGCTGCTCGGCCACGCGCCCGGCCAGCAGCACGTCGAGCCGGTCGAGCAGCTCGCTGCGGCGCATCAGGTAGCGGTCCTCGGTCGGCGACTGCTGGGTGTAGCCGAGCGCCGCGATGCCGCGCGGGATGATCGACACCTTCGTCACCCGGTCGGCATTCTTGCGCATCTCGGCGACCAGGGCGTGGCCGGCCTCGTGGAAGGCGACGAACTTGCGCTCGGTCGGGTTCATGACCCGGTTCTTCTTCTCGAGGCCCGCGACGATGCGGTCCAGCGCCTCCTCGAAGTCCTGCATGTCCACCGCGTCCTTGCCGCGCTTGGCGGCGCGCAGCGTCGCTTCGTTGACCAGGTTGGCCAGATCGGCGCCCGCGAAGCCCGGCGTGCGCGCCGCGAGCACGGCGAGGTCGACCGACGGCGCCAGCTTGACGTGCTTGACATGCACTTCCAGGATCTGCCGCCGACCGATCAGGTCGGGCCGGTCGATCGCGATGTGGCGGTCGAAGCGTCCGGGCCGCAGCAGTGCAGGATCGAGCACCTCCGGCCGGTTCGTCGCGGCGAGGATGATCACGCCACGGTTGGTGTCGAAGCCGTCCATCTCGGCGAGCAACTGGTTCAGCGTCTGCTCGTGCTCCTCGTGGCCGCCCGACAGGCCCACGCCGCGCGCCTTGCCCAGCGCGTCGATCTCGTCGATGAAGACGATGCACGGCGCCTTGGCCGCGGCCTGCTCGAACAGGTCGCGCACGCGCGCCGCGCCGACGCCGACGAACATCTCGACGAACTCCGAGCCGCTCAGCGACAGGAAGGGCACGCCGGCCTCGCCGGCGACCGCCTTGGCCAGCAGCGTCTTGCCGGTGCCGGGCGCGCCGACGATCAGCACGCCCTTGGGGATCTTGCCGCCCAGGCGCTTGTAGCGATCCGGGTTCTTGAGGAACTCGACGACCTCCATCAGTTCCTCGCGTGCCTCGTCGATGCCGGCCACGTCCTTGAAGGTCACGCCGGTCTCGGTCTGCATGTAGACCCGCGCCTTGCTCTTGCCGATCTCCAGCATGCCGTGGCCCATCCCGCCGCCCATGCGCTTCATCAGGAACCACCAGATGCCGAAGAACACCAGCGCCGGCGCCACCCAGGAGATCAGCGCGCCGAGCCACTTGCTCTCGCGCACGCTGCCGTAGCGCACCTTGGCGGCATCGAGCTGGGCCACCAGGCCCGGGTCGTTGACCAGCACCGTCGCGAAGCCGTGCTCGCCGCCGGCGCGCTTGAGCACCTCGAGCTTCTCCTTCGGCAGGATCTGCTCCAGGCCTTCGGCGCGCAGCTTTCCAGTGGCGATGCCGTCGGCGATCACCACGTCGTCGAGCTTGCCGGCCATGAGCGCCTGCTTGAACTCGCTGTAGGTCAGGGTCTGCGTGTGCCGTGGTGCGATGAGCTCCTGCATCAGGATCATGCCCACCAGGGCGGCCAGCACGTACCACAGCGAGAACGTCTGTTTCTTGCCCATGAACACTCCTCCAAAGATCCGGGTCAGGTGCCGGGGCGTCGTCGTGATCGACGCTCGTCGAGCGCGACCTGGATCGCGCCCCAGATGATCAGCACCGGACACACCAGCAGCAAGGCGGCCGGCAGCGCGCTCCACCAGCTGAAGCCGAAGGACCACAGCACCGCCGCGGCGAGCACCACGGCGAGGATCGGACACAACCACATCCAGCGGTTGGCGAACTCGGGCCACGTCACGAATCTCATGGCGACCTCCGTCGTCATTGCAGGCGTGCCCGCTTGAGCAGCGCCGAGTTGACGATCACCGACAGCGAGGACAGCGCCATCGCCGCGGCGGCAATGATCGGGTTGAGCAACCCGAAGGCCGCGATCGGCACGCCGACCGCGTTGTAGATGAAGGCCCAGAACAGGTTGCGCTTGATCGTGCGCATCGTCGCCCGCGAGAGCCGGATGCCGGTGACCACGTCGCGCACGTCGCTGCGCACGAGGATGATGCCGCCGGTCTCCTTGGCCACGTCCGAGCCCGACCCGATCGCGATGCCGATGTCGGCGGTGGCCAGCGCCGGCGCGTCGTTGACGCCGTCGCCGACCATCGCCACCACCTTGCCGGCCTGCTGCAGTTCCTTGATCACGCGCGCCTTGTCGGAGGGCAGCACGTCGGCGATCACCCGGTCGATCTCCAGCGCGCGGCCGATCGCCGCCGCGGTGCGGGCGTTGTCCCCCGTCAGCATCACGACCTCGACGCCTTCGGCACGCAGCGAGCGCACCGCCTCGAGCGCCTCCGGCTTGATCGTGTCGGCCACCGCGATCACGGCGGCGAGTTCGCCGTCGCAGGCAAGCAGCATCGCCGTCTTGCCGTCCGCCTGGTAGCGCTCCATGTCCGCGCCAACCTGGCCCACGTTCACGCCCTCGCGTTCCATCAGCCGGCGGTTGCCGAACAGCACGGTGCGCCCTTCGACCTGGCCGCGCACACCGTGGCCGGGCACGGCCTCGAAGCCCTGCACGGCGCACGGCGCGATGCCGGCCTCCTTGGCGCGGCGCAGGATGGCCTCGGCCAGCGGGTGCTCCGACCCCGCTTCGAGGCTGGCGGCCAGGCGCAGCGCCTGGTCATGGTCGCAGTGCCCGCAGGGCTGCAGGTCAGTCAGGGCCGGCTCGCCGCGGGTCAGCGTACCGGTCTTGTCGAACACCACGGTGGTGAGCCGCTCGGCCTTCTCGAGGATCTCGCCGCCGCGGATGAGGATGCCGGCCTGTGCGCCCCGGCCCACGCCGACCATCAGCGCCGCGGGCGTCGCGATGCCGAGCGCGCAGGGGCAGGCGATGATCAGGACGGCGATGAAGGCCAGCAGGCCCTGCGGGAAGTTGCCGGCCAGCCACCAGAGCGCGAAGGCGAGGATCGCCGTGCCCACCACCGCCGGCACGAAGTAGCGTGTCACCTGGTCGGCGATGCGCTGGATCGGCGCGCTGCTGGTTTGCGCGTCCTCGACCATCTTGACGATCTGCGCGAGCGCCGTCTCGGCGCCGATGCGCGTGGCCTGGAAGCGGAAGCTGCCGGTGCGGTTCAACGTGCCGCCGATCACCGGCGAGCCGGCCTGCTTCTCGACCGGCATCGACTCGCCCGTCAGCATCGACTCGTCCACCGACGACGAGCCCTCGAGCATCAGGCCGTCGGTGGCGATGCGCTCGCCCGGCCGAACGACGACCGTCTCGCCGACCATGACCTGCTCGGCCGGGATCTCGGCCTCCTCGCCGCCGCGCATCACGTGCGCGGTCGCGGGTTTCAGGTCGAGCAGCTTGCGCACCGCCGCCGAGGAGTGCTTCTTGATGATCTCCTCCATGTACTTGCCAAGCAGCACGAAGGCGATGATCACCGCCGAGACCTCGAAGTAGACGTCGCGCTCCTCCACCTTCACCGGCAGCACCGACGGGAAGAACAGCACCGCGACGCTGTAGAAGTAGGCCACCGAGGTGCCGAGCGCGATCAGCAGGTCCATGTTGATGGACCGGTTGCGCAGCGCGTTGAAGGCGCCGACGTAGAAGCTCCAGCCGCCGATGAACTGCACCGGCGTCACCAGCAGGAACAGCCACACGCCCCAGGTGAACCAGGGCAGCGCCGGGATCGGCACCCAGGTCAGCAGCGTCGCGCCAGTGGCCAGCGCGAGGAAGGCGCCCGCCCGCATGATCGCCAGCGCGAGCACGCCGGTCAGCGCGATGGTGACCCGCGTGCGCATGGACTTGAGTTCGGCCTCGGGCGACTCGAAGGTGCGCTGGCAGCCCGCGCTGCAGAAGTAGTAGCTGCGCCCGGCCCGGTCGGTACGCAGCGCGGTGGCCTTGTCGACCACCATGCCGCACACCGGGTCCTTCGCCTGGCCCGACTCGTTGCGTCGCAGCACCGTCTGCAGAGGGCGGCCCGCCGCATGCATGTCCGCATCGACCGCAGACGTGGTGTTCGCAGGCGTGGCCTCGGATGTCCCCGCGCGAGCGCCGACATAGCGCACCGGATCGCGCTGGAACTCGCTCAGGCAGTGCCCCGAGCAGAACAGGTAGGTTTGCCCGCCATGTTCGGCGCGCCCCGCCGCCTTGGCTGGATCGACGGTCATCCCGCACACCGGGTCGACCGCGGCGGCGGCCGACGCGGCGGATCCCTCGTTGAGCACTGCCTGAGTCATGGCCTTCTCCTGATCGATGCGTCGGATGGGGGTGGGGCTGGCGTCACGGTGTGCGGCGCGCGGCGCCTTCCCATGCCGCCGCGCCGGCCGCGAGTGCGGTCAGCCCGCCCGCGATGAGGAACGGCAGCGGCGGTGCCAGCGCGAACAGGCTTCCCGTGGCCGCGGCACCGACAGCCTGTCCGAGGTTGGCCGCTGCGGCCTGCCGGCCCATGGCCCAGCCTTGTCGAGCGCCGGCCGCGCTCGAGATGCGCACGGCCAGCGACGGGATCAGCACGCCGATGCCCGCGGCCGCCAGCACGAAAGCCGTGGCGGTCACGAAGCCCCCTCTCGAGAGGGCCAGCAGGCATAGACCTGCCGACAGCCCCCCAAGCGCGGCGACGACGAGCCGCGGCTCGCCCAGCCTGCGTTCCAGGCGCGGCAGGGCCCAGAACTGCACCGCGATCATCACGCCGCTGCACAGCGCGAAGTACAGCGACACCGGCCCGGCGGCCGGCGCCCGTCGCGCCGCTAGGGTCACGCCAACCTCGGCCACCGTGATCGCCAGCACGACAACAGCCGTGAACAGCAGCGAGCGGACGATGCGCCTCTCGTCGGCGGAGCGCGCACTGCCCGGCGATGGCGCGATGGAGCGGTTGGGCGGCAGGCCGAGCACGCCCACGGCCGCCAGCAGCCCGACGATGGCGACCACGTCCAGCGGCAACGAGGCGAGCCCGGAATCCCCGCCGGCCGAGGCGCGTGTCGGACCTGCCAGTCCGTCGCCAAGTGCCGGCCCGAGCAGGAAGCCCAGCGCGGTGGCCGACGCGATCCAGGCGAAGCGGCGCTGCAAGCGGGACGGCGCAGACGCGGTGACAACGTAGGCGAAGATCGCCGGAAGCACCGCCGCCGACGTCAGGCCAGCGATCGCACGCACCGCATAGAGCCCGCGCATTGAGAACGGCGCGGTCAAGGCCCACAGGGCCACGCTCGAGCCGGCCAGTCCCGCGGCGAGCACCCAGCGGCGGTCGATCCGATCCGCGAGCGCTCCCCAGGCGGGCGCGAACAGGAACAGCGCGAGCGTGTACACGCCGGTTATCCAACCCGTGTGGCTCTCCACGTCGGCTACCGAGCCAACCCCCGTGCGCTCCACCAGCCCGGGCAACAGTGGCAGCGTCACGCCATACGCCATCGACACCGCCATCCCGGCCGCGAGCAGGGCAGCGAAGGCGCCGGCCGACAGATCCGATCGCGAATCGCCCGGTACTGGCGAAGAAGGCGGCGGCCATGGTCGCTCACCCACGGTAGAGATCGCGGCGGGTCAGCGGGACCGGCCACGCTCCGCCGTCGCGCTTCGAGGCGACGATCTGGTACAGCCCGGCGCCCCCCGCCTCGAACTCGAGCGCACAGGCCGCCATGTACAGGCGCCAGATGCGGTAGGTCACCTCGTCGACCTCCTGCAGCGCCTCGTCGCGGCGCGCCTCCAGCCGCTGCACCCAGTGCCGCAGCGTCAGCGCGTAGTGCGGCCGCAGGCCTTCGACATCGTGGATCTCGAAGCCGGCGCGCTCCATCCCGAGCTGGATGTTGCTGACGCAGTCGAGTTCACCGTCCGGGAACACGTAGCGATTGATGAACTCGGTTGCGACGGTTCGGTTCCAGCCCTCCTCGTCGTGGGTGATGCCATGGTTGAGGAACAGCCCGCCCGGCCGCAGCACGCGCTGGACCGCGGCGTAGTAGGCCGGCAGCTTCGCCAGGCCGACATGTTCGAACATGCCGACACTGGACACCTTGTCGTAGACCGCCGCGCCGTCGAGGTCGCGGTAATCCCGAAGTTCGACCGTGACGAGATCCTCCAGACCTTCGGTGCGGATGCGCTCACGCACGTACTCGAGCTGTCGCTGGCTGAGCGTGATGCCGTGCGCACGCACGCCGTACTCGCGTGCCGCCCAGCACACAAGCGCACCCCAGCCGCAGCCGATGTCCAGCAGCCGGTCGCCGGGTTGCAGCCGCAGCTTGCGGCAGATGTGCTCCAGCTTGTTGCGCTGGGCCTGCTCCAGCGAGTCCTCGGGCGTCTCGAAGTAAGCGCAGGAATAGACACGCTCGGCGTCCAGCCACAGGCCGTAGAACGCATTGGACACGTCGTAGTGGAACGAGATCGCCGCCCGGTCGGTCTGTCGCGAGTGGCGATGCCCGAAACGCCGGGCAACGCGCGAGGCCAGCCCTCCCACGGGCTTCAAGCCGTCCTGCTCGGAGACCCGCAGCATCAACGCGTCGCGCAACAGTGCCAGCTTGTCGCGCCACGACAGCGACACCGCCTCGAAGTGGGCCTTCAGGCCCAGCGCGCTGTACAGATCTCCCTCGACATCGATGATGCCGCGGAAGTAGGCGTCGGCCAGCAGCAACGGATCCGGCCGCAGCACAAGGCGACGCAGCAGTGCCGGGTCGCGAATCACGAGCGTGTACTCGGGATGGGACTCCAGTTCGTGCAGCAGCGCGTCGCCCAGCCTCAGAGCCGGTGGTCGCTCAATCCCGGCGAGCAAGCGGCGCAGGATGCGCAGTGCCGGAGCATGGAGGTCCGCGGGCGCGGGCCGGACGAGCGTTGTCGAGTGATCCATCGGTTTCTCCCTTCAGCCTTTCGAGTGCACGTCTTGTGGTTCGGTGACGGCCGCGGCCGGGTCGTCACCAACGGTGATCAGCGGCGCGCGTCGCAAGTCGCCCGCGACTGCCACAAGGCACTCCTGGCTCGCGGCGTGGACGGTGAACAGCGGTTGGCCCTGGTCAACGTGCTCGCCGAGCCGTGTGTGCAGCACGACGCCAGCGCCGGTCCCGCGCGGTGCACCGGCCAGCTCCGCGACGCGCTGCACATGTGCCCCGTCCAGCAACCTCACGTGGCCGGCTCGATCGGCGGCAATGGTGGCGGCGACCGGGGCCAGGACCGGCTCGCGCAGCCCGCCCTGCGCCTCGCACATCGCCTGGAAGCGCGTCCAGGCTGCACCGCTGTCAAGCAGACGCCACGCATCGAACTCACCGTGTCCGGGACGGCTTGAGGAACACAGCTCGAGCAACTGGCCGGCTTCGGCCAGCGCGCGCATGCGCAGATCGACCGGCGCAGACGCTGCGCCGCGCAGCACGGCCAGCACGTCCAGCGACTCAGGCGCCGGGCCGATGCCACGCCCCACGGGCTGCGACCCTGCCGAGCGGGCGATGCGGACCTGCACGCCTACGGCCGCGCCGACCGCAGTGAACATCGTCTTCAGGCGCTGGAAGCGTGCGTGGTCGGGCGCACTGGAACCCCGGCCGATGGCCACGTTGACGAGCAGATAGCCCACGCCGGCCGCGACGCGGCGCGACAATGCCGACGCGACTAGGTGGGCGTCTTCCGCGCTGGGGCTCCAGGGCACATGAACCCCCAGGCCCGCGGCCCCCGCCCGCGCGATGCAGACGCCCAGGCGCGAGGCGATGCCTGTCGCGGCCCCGCGATCCAGTTCCACCCCGGTGAGCGTCGCCATCGTGTCGGCGGTGCTCCACGCCCCCGGGGCGGCCGGCAGCGAAAAGTGCGGCATCGTCGCGCCAGCCGCAGCCACAATCGTCGCAACGATCGGCGTCGTGCGGTGCCCGGGGATCCAGTCCAAACCGTGCCGGTCGACGATACGCGCCGCGTCCCAGACGAGGGCTGGCTTCGACTCGGCAGCCCAGGCGCGCACGAGTGCGATGGCACGCCGAACCGCTGCATCATGGTCTCGTTCGATCCCGCCCTCGGGAGCGCTCGCGCGGTGCTCTTCGCTCGTGCCCATGGCGTCACGGCCCTCCAAGGCGGCCGCTGCTTCCGCCTCGCAGACGGGGTAAGAAGCGCGGCGTGCGCGCCGCATAGCGCGCCCATTCGCCGCCGAATTCCCGCTCGGCCTCGCGCTCCTCGGCGATCGCCAGGCGTACGTACATCCACACCAGCACCGGGAACATCGCCAGGGTCAGGATCGTCGGCCACTGGAGCAGGAACCCGAACAGGATCGCGACGAAGCCGATGTATTGCGGGTGTCGCACTCGGGCATAGGGACCGCTGACCGCCAGCGTATGCCGGCGCTGGTTGCGGTACAGCACGCGCCATGCCGCAGACAGCAGCCAGAAGCCGCCACCGACGAAGAGGGCGCTGAGCAGGTGGAAGGGGCCGAAGTGCGGATTGGCACGCCAGCCGAACATCACCTCGCGCAGCTGGCCGGCGTCGTGCGACAGAAAGTCCACGCCGGGGAAGCGGCTGCCGAGCCAGCCCGACAGCAGGTAGATCGTCAGCGGAAAACCGTACATCTCGGTGAACAGCGCCACGAGGAACGCCGAGAACGCACCGAACGATCGCCAATCGCGCGCCGAACGCGG
This sequence comes from Rubrivivax sp., assembly GCA_035438245.1. Taxonomy (GTDB): domain Bacteria; phylum Pseudomonadota; class Gammaproteobacteria; order Burkholderiales; family Burkholderiaceae_C; genus Rubrivivax. Next base: position 11,407 of record DAORHX010000013.1, on the reverse strand, counting down.
CCGCGCGAAGCTGAACGCGAACACGATGAAGACCAGCGAGTTGAGGACCACGAGGGTCCATAGTCCGTAGGCCGGGCCGGCGGCGTGATTCATGTTGGCATCCCGAACAATGGGCGTCGATCCGCCCGCCCTCAGCCCATCAGCGTCCGCAGACTCGCCAGCGCGGCCGCCGGGTCGGCGATGCCGTGGTAGATCGGCGGGATCTCGTTGTCCAGGCCGAGCAGTCCGTACACCGCATGCATGGCGCCGCGCACCGAGTACTCGACGGTGAAGACCACGTCCTCGGGAATCTCGACGTATTGCCCGAGCAGCGCGAAGTTGGTGGCGCCCTCCGGAATCACCGGCGGGCGGTCGGCCTTCTCGCGCCGCTCGAACTCGCTGGTGATGTAGGGCATCATCACGGGGATCGTCGTGGTGGTCTTCTGCACCTCCTCACGAATGTCGTCAAAGCGCAGGTGCTGCATCAGCTCGACCAAGATCTCGCGTCCGGTGGCCTGGGCCATGGTCTTGTCGATGTAGTCACCCTTGTTGTCGATGAAGAGTCCGTAACCCCACAGCGTGAACACGTCGCTGGGCTGGCCGGCGAAGTGCGGCGGGCGCGGCACCACGATTGACATCAGCCAGTTGGAGTCCTTGAAGGTCATCAGCCCACCAGTGCCCGGCGCATTGCCGGTGAATTCCTCGATGCGACGGACGAGCGCGGGGCTGCGCATCGTCATCGTGAACGATTCCCACTTGCTCTCGTCGACGTTGCCGCAGAAGGCGTTCGGCCGCCCGAGGCCGGGCGTCTTGCGGGCCATCGATTCCCACAGCGTCCACGCGCCGTCACGTTTGTCGCGCACGAGCGCAGGCGCGTGGTCGTCGTCGCCGTAGGTGGCATCGGCCGTCATCGAGCCGATCGTGATCAACGCCAGATCCGAAGGGTCGACGCGGTAGGTGACCGGGTCGCCCCGGCGCAGTGCGTGCAGCGCACCGACACGGCGTTGCGCGCCCTGCTCGACGAAGTCGACGTCGACGACCCTGGTCTCCAGGTCGAACACGACCCCTTGGTCGCGAAGCCAGCGCTCCATAGGCCGTACGATGGCGTCGTACTGGTTGAGCGACGTCCTGCGGACCCCGGCCAGGGTGTGAATGCGCGGGAACTCCTGCAGGAAGCGCAGCATGTAGCGCTTGAGCTCGATCGCGCTGTGCCAGTTCTGGAACGCGAACGTCGTGCGCCACATGGCCCAGAAGTTCGTTTCGAAGAAGTGGGGCGAGAAGCAGTCCTCGATGCGCCTCGTGTGCAGCACCCGCTCGGGCGTGGCGAGCAGCCGCATCATCTCCAGGCGGTCCTGGAGGTTGAATCCGAGATCGCTCGCGTCGAGGATGCGACGATCTCGATCGATCAGACGCGCCTTCGAATTCGAGCGCCATTCGTCATTGAATGCCCAGGTCTGCTGCTTGACCGATTTGCCGGAGTCGTCCAGCGACGGAATGCTGTCGAGCACGTTCCACAGACACACATAGGTCTCTTCGGTCAGCATCCGTCCGCCGCGCGAGACAAAGCCCTTGCCCGGATCGCCCGACCCGTCCAGTGCGCCGCCGGCAAGCGACAGCTCCTCGATGATGCGAATATTGCGTCCGTGGAAACCACCGTCCCGGATCAGCAGGACGGCGGCGGACAGCGAGCCGATGCCCCCTCCGACGAGGTAGGCCTGGCGCTCTTCATTGCGTTGCATGGTGTCGCACTCCTTGTTGGGGCTGGAATTGATGTTCCCGGGATGGGTCAGGACTTGGCGGCGGCGCCGCGAAGCGGGCGCGTGACAAGTGGGGCGGGCGATGCGGAACCTTCGATCAGACTGCACACCGAATGGCCGTCGGGTACGCCATCGGGTCGCTGCTTCCAGTCGTTCACCGCCTCTTTCATGCGGCGGTGGAGGCGGACGGCTGCGTCCAGTTGCCGGCCCTGCTCCTCGAGCCGCGCGTCGAGCAGCGAACGCGCGCGCGGACACGGCGATGTGCCGCGCCGGCTCATCGCGACCAGTTCGCCGGCATCCTTGAGCGTGAACCCCAACGCCAGCGCGCCGCGGACAAAGCGCACCCGCGCCACGCTGCGCTCGGAGAACGTGCGGTAGCCGCTTGCCGTGCGTCCGTCGGCCTCGACCAGGCCCACACGCAGGTAATGTCGCAGCGTGTCGGCGGTCACGCCTGCCTGCCGCGCGCAGTCGATCAGTTGCATTGCCGTTCTCCGTCGCCGCGGGAGCACATCGACCTCCGCGCTGCGAGTCTCGACCTGGGTGCTGCACACGGGTCAAGCGCCTGCGTGGTGCATCGCGAGTCGGTCGCGCCGCTCAGGAACTCTTGCTTGGTTGCCATGCGTTGCTCCCGGTCCGGTCACGTGGCGAGGCACTTGGCCTGGTCTTCCTGGCCCGCCGCCGCACGGACGTGGGCGGCGCAGTCGCATCGCTGCAGCACGCCCTCCCCCGTCCCGCGCAGCCCTGCGGCGTTCGCTTCGTCGGTGTCGAGGTGAAGCTCCAGCACCACGCCGTCGTCGATGCGCAAGGCGACGTGGCGCAGCACCGTGCCGCGCGGCGTCTCCAGGGCCAGCTCGATCTCGCCGCCCGCTGCCACGCCGAGCCGCTGAGCGTCCGTGGGCGTCAGGTGCAGGTGGCGGCGTGCCACGATCAGTCCCGTGGTGCGCAGCGTCCCCGCCGGCCCCGACAGCGTGACCTCGGGCGTGCCTGCGAGATCACCGGACAGGCGCAGCGGCGCGTCGATGCCGAGCTGGATGGCCTCGGTGCGACTGACCTCGATCTGGTTCGCCGTGCGGCAGGGCCCGACGACGCGGACGCGCTCGAGCCGGCCACGCGCGCCGATCACGGAGACGGTTTCCTCGGCGGCAAAGAATCCGGGCTGACTCAACGGCTGCAGCACGCGCAGCGAGTGGCCGGCACCGAATAGCGCCTCGACAGCCGCCTCGGTCAGGTGCACGTGGTGGGCCGAGATCGCCACCGGGATCGGCTGATCCTGACGTGGCACCGGCTGCATGGCGCGGCGCAACACCGTCGCAGTCTCGCGCGCGATGACCCACTGTTCACGCGCCCGCACGGCCAGCACCGCCACCTGCGACCGCGGCGCCTGCAGCTCTGCAACATCGAGAGACGTTCCGAAGGACTCGTTGCGATCCTCGTCGAGACGCACGCCGAGGAACTCCAGGCCCTCCAGGATGCGCCGACGCAATGCGGGCGAGTTCTCGCCTGCCCCGCCGGTGAACGCGACGGCATCGCAGCCGCCCATCGCCGCGGCGTAGGCTCCGATGTACTTGCGCACGCGGTAGGCGTGAACCTGTAGCGCCAGCAAGGCGCCGGCATGTCCTTGGCGTGCCCGGGCTTCGACCTCGCGCAGGTCCGAACCGATGCCCGACAGCGCCTTCAGTCCGCTGTCGTGGTGCAGCGCCGCTTCGACCTGCGCCAGATCGATGCCGAGCGTCCGTGCGACGAAGCCCGGTACGCCGGGGTCCAGGTCACCGCTGCGGGTTCCCATCACCAGCCCCTCCAAGGCCGTCATCCCCATTGAGGTGTCGATGGAGCGCCCACGGTCGATCGCGCAGACGCTTGCGCCATTGCCCAGGTGGCAGCTGACGATGCGCAGCTCGGCGGGAGCTCGATCCAGCACGGCGCTCACGGCCTCGAGCACATGCTGGTGCGACAGGCCGTGGAAGCCGTAGCGACGCACGCCAGCGTCGCGCCATGCCTGCGGCACGGCGTAGGCCGCGGCCTGCTCGGGCATGCCGGCGTGGAAGGCGGTATCGAACACCGCCACCTGTGGCAGACCCGGCCAGCGCTCGCGCGCCAGGCGGATGCCGACCAGCGCCACCGGGTTGTGCTGGGGGGCCAGTGCCGCTGCCCGCTCGATGTCGCGCTCGACGTTCACATCAATGCGCACCGATTCGCTCAGGCGAGGTCCCCCGTGCGCGACACGATGGCCGACGGCATCGATCGCCGTCACGCCCGCTTCACGCAGCCGGCGTTCGATCTCGTCGAACGCCGCCGCGTCGACCGCGGGGTGGCCGATCGTCGCCTCCATCTGTGGCGTGGCCGAGGCCGGATCGAAGACGCCGAACTTGAGCGTCGCGCTGCCGGCATTGATCGAGAGGATGTGCATGGCTCTGGCCCGGCCGGTCAGTGAAACACCATGCCTTCGACATGGAAGCCGGCGTCGACGTGCACCACCTCGCCGGTGATGGCCGACGCGTAGGGACTGGCGAGCAGCAGAGCCACGCGGCCGACCTCGCAGCCATCCACCGTGCGGCGCTGCGGCGAGCGGCGCGCGGCCTCGTCGAGCAGTTCGTCGAAGTGCGTAATGCCCGATGCGGCCCGGGTGCGCACCGGCCCCGCCGAGATGGCATTGACGCGTATGCCGGCCGGACCGAGCTCGTGGGCGAGATAGCGCACCGAGGCCTCCAGCGCGGCCTTCACGGGTCCCATCACGTTGTAGTGCTCGACCACCTTCTCGGCGCCGTAGTAGCTCACCGTGGTGAGACTCCCGCCATCGCGCATCAGTGGCTCAGCCAAGTGCGCCATGCGGATCAGCGAGTGGCAGGACACCAGCATCGCCTCGGCGAAGCCGGCGCCGGAGCAGTCGGTGAGGCGGCCCCGCAGGTCTTCCTTGCGCGCCGACGCGATCGAATGGAAGACAAAGTCGAGCCGGCCCCAACGCTCGCGCAACGTTTCGAACACCGCTTCCAGCTGCCCCTCCTCCAGCACGTTGCAGGGCAGCAGCTGTGCCTGTACCTGCTCGGCCAGCGGCGCGACGAACGGCCGGGCCTTCTCGTTGTAGTAGGTCAGCGCCAGTTCGGCGCCGGCGTTGCGAAAGTGCCGCGCCGCGGACCAGGCCAGGCTGTCGGCGTTCGCCACGCCGACCACGAGGCCTCTGCGGCCGGTGAGATCGATGGTTTCCAATGAGTCGCCTTGCTATGTTGTTGCGATGGGCTGCGGCCCGGCGTTCAGTTCGGGCCGCCTTTTCGGGCGCCATCACCATCGGATCGCACGAGGAGGTACAGGAGAACGATGCACAGCCCGAGCAGCGCGTGCAGCCACCAGCCGAGCGCATGCGCCCGGTGTTCCAGCAGCAGCAGCAGCAGCGCCACCGCCGCGAAGGTCCAGAGGATCCACTTGGGCCAGGCACGGCCCGATTCGGTGTCGGCGGGCTTCGTCGGTGCGGTCATGGCGCTCTCCTCAGCGCTCGGAGCGATGCGGCGACCAGGCGTCGAACCTGAACTCGATCTCGTCGGTCCGCGCTGACGGCCGAACCCAGAGCCGGAACCGGTACGGTCCATCCTTGGCAACGCTGAAGACCTGCCCGTAGCTGGCCTGGTCGTTGACCTTCATCGGCAGGAGGTACTTCGGCGGCTCGTCGGCGATGCCGATTTCGCTGAGTTGAGCGCGCACGACGGCGTCCTCGATGCGACGGCCGCTCGCGCTGTCATAAAGCGCCACGACCAAGTGGTGCACCTGGCCGCCACCTCTGGGCGGACCACCGTGGAGTTCGGCGAGCGCGTGCTTGTCCGCCACGACCGCCGCTGGCACGAGCCCCCAGTAGAGGGTGACGCCGGATCGTTCCGTGCGGCTCTGTGCCAGCGCTGGGCTCAGCATGGTGGCCAGCAGCAGCAACAGCCACGTCGTGGCCGCAAGTCGCCAGCAGGGCGCCAGTGGGATGGATCTCATGATGGACTCCTCGTTGCGGTCGGTCGATCGATCGGTCAACTGGCGTAGAGCTGCTGGAAGGCCACTTCGGCCCACAGGTCGCGGCTCGTGCGCCACGACTCCCAGGCCTGTGCACACGCGTCCGCCCCGACGCGCTCCAGCTGGTACCAGGGGTTGGCGACCCGGTCCGGGTCGTGGGCGCCCCACTGATCGAGCCACTGCTGCGTCCACGGCAACCAGGCAAGCGCTGGCGTCACCTTGTCTGACCAGGCCTGCCGGCTGACCCGCATCGGATGCAGTTCGCGCAACTGGCGCGCCGATTCCGGCGTGACCGCCATGCGGACCCACGGCGACACCCACTGCGCGTAGGCACGTTCGCTGGCCTCCGAAAACGCCTGAACCTTGTCGAATCCAGCCGGGTTGGCTTCGAAGGGCAGATCCTCGAGGCGGCGCGGTTCGAAGCGGGCGCCGGGGGCGATGTCGCCGCCGGCGCCATCCTCCAGGACCATCTCATAGAGACCAGGTGCGAGTTCCTGGATCGCTCCTGCGTGGTGCAGGATGGCGCGGTGCTCGCGCCGCGCCACGCCCGCCGACACGAAGATGCCGAGGTGTCCCACCTGCTTGTGCAGCAGATAGACGACACGCTGGCCGGCAGCTACCAGATCCTCGGTCGTGGCGAAGACTTCCTTGAGCCAACCCAGCGCCTGGTGCGGCGGCGTGATGTTGTCGCCGTAAGAGCTGAAGATGACCAGCGGCGCGCCGATGCGCTTCAGGTCCGCACGGCAATGGCCGTCGACCACGACCTCGCCGTCCTCGAGCCGATTGCCGACAAACAGTTCCCCGGCGATCGCCAGCATCTCTTCGCCGGCCAACTGGTAGAAGCCGTTCCACCAGCGCTCGAACTCCAGGAAGCGGTCGTGCTCGGCCTCGGGCTGCGCAAAAAGCGTGTCGTACTTCCTGAACACGCCCTCGGGCCGCAGCGCCTCGAAGTTCTGCACCAGCCAGGCGCCGTCGAAGCGGCCGTTGCCCAGGTCCGACATCCAGTGCGCCGGCCAGACGCCGCCGGTGAAGCCACCGAGCAGGCGCATCGGGTTGATGCCGCGTTCACCCGCCCAGTACGACAGCGGCGAGCCATTCAGTACCGCCATCGCCGCGCGATGCTCGCAATGCGACAGCGCCAGCGTGATCGCCCAGCCGCCCTGGCAGTTGCCGTAGACGATCGGCGCCTTGCCGCGATGGCGCTTGGCAACGATGTCGATGAAGGCTGCCAGCGTCTGCACGACGGCCCCCATCGTCTGTCCCTCGACCGGCTCTGGGTCGAAGACGACGAAGTAGACCGGGTGGCCCTCGAGCAGTGCCATGCCGACTTCCGAATCGCGCTTGAAGCCGCCGATGCCGGGGCCATGCCCGGCGCGCGGGTCGACCACGATCACTGGTGCGGCGCCCTTGCGCACGTGCTTCTCGAGCGCATCGGTGCCACAGCGCGTGACGCGCAGCAGCCGGTAGTTCGACGGCGGTTCGAGATCCCGGCCGTCGGCCACCGGTTCGGACTCGAAATGCAGCAGGGGCGGCATGCCCGCGGCCTCGTGTGCGTTCATGTTGGCTGCACGTTCACGGAGCGTGGTGGCAGTCGCGGTGGCGCGCCACCATGCGTCCAGCCAGTAGCGGGCGAACAGAAGGGCGGGCGCGAGACGCGCAGACGCGGCCTCGGCGGCAGTGTTCGGTGTTGGCATGACGTCTCAGCCGCAGCAGCAGCCGCGGCCCTTGCCGGCCGCTCCGGCACCCGCACCGCACCCGCCGGCAGGGTGCTGATGCACGGCCGGCGCGCCTGTCGCGGCGCCCGCCTCATAGCCCGCTTCGCCGAGTGCGGCGACCAGCTCGGGCACCTGGTGCGCGGCGTGCTCCCCATGGACACGCGCGATGCCGCTGCCGAGATCGACTTCGACGTCCTGCACGCCCGGCACGCGCTTCAGCGCCTTGGTGACCGACGCGACGCATGACCCGCAGGTCATGCCGTCGACTTTGAGTTCAGTGGTTTGCATATCGGGACTCCTTGGGTTTCAGTGCTGGTGGCCGCCCTGGCCACCGGGAGGAAGCTGGCGGGTGTCATCCTTGGGTTTGGTGTCCGATCCACCGCCATGCCCGCCGTGGCCACCATGCCCGCCGTGTCCGAAGAGGTGCATCAGGGGGCAGGCCAGCAGAATCAGGAACGGCAGCAGTTGCCCGAGATGAGCGTTGTGGCGGAAGAACATCCAGGCCACCGCCGCGGCCAGACCAATCCACAGCACCCATTGGTTGATGCGGGACCAGTTCGGGCCGGACGGAGGACCGTTCCCGTGTTCATGCGATTGATTCATGATGCGCTCCTGGCTGGTTCGGTCGATCGGTCACTGGTTCTTGTGGAACTTCGCGTGGTCGTGCACGGGCTTGGTCCTCGCCTTGGCCTTGGCGCTTGACGCCGCTTCGGCGGGCGCACAGGGCATGGACTTGGCCGAAGGCGCATTGCGCTCTGCGCCGTGGTCATGGCGCTTCATCGCGCCGGCACTGCAGTCCATGGGCATCGGCATGGATGCCGCAGCAGCGACAGCCGGGGCGGCCGCGGGGCGCTCCTGCGCCGCCGCGCCGGCGACTCCGAGCGCGAGGACGACAAAGGACGACAGCAGAACGAGGGGGGTGCGCATGGCAAGACTCCTGATGAGGAAAGGACACGGAACGGAAACCCGAACGGGGAATGCCGCCGCCTCACAGCGCCGCTGCGGGCGCGAGGGCGATCGGAAGACAGGACGCGGCGCGGATCAGATCCGCGCGACGTCCGGGCGTGTCAAAGCGCGAGGCGCTGGAACGCGATGCGCGGCGGAGGCCCGCCGGGCAGGTTCGGCGAGTCGACCACCAGTTGATCGACTGAGTGCTCGGCCTGGCCGGCCGCCGAAAGTGTGTGGGACACTGGCAGCGCGAAACCAAGCGCGGCCAGGCCGTCGCCGACAACCTTCAACTGCGGGGCGCCGATCGACGACTTCTCGCAGAAGTCCAGGCAGTTGACCTTGGCAAGGTCACCCTGCTCGTTGCCGTGTTGGTGCTTCTGAACAGGGTCGGAGGCAGGCGTCGTCGCCACTTCGGAGCGGTGATGCGCCGGCTCGCCCAGAGCGCAGGCGTTGGCCACACCCATCGCGAGGCCGAACAGCCACACGAGCAGCACCTGGGCTGCCCATCGGCGGAGACGTCGGCGATCGCTGAACATGATGACGCGCAGGCGAGGCAAGGCAGATTCGTTGAGTCGAGAATAGGCGCGGACTCGCCAACGCCGTTTGATCGGCATCAACAATGCCTCCGTAGTCGACTACGGACTCCGGTCCTGGTCGGCCGCTCACGCCAACGAGTCGCGGTACTGCCGTATTGCCCTACTGCTGCCGCTCCACCAGTGCACCGAGCAGCGCCAGCACTCGCTCGGACATCGGCCGCCGGCGCCAGTCGAGCAGGTCGACGGACCTGCTGAGCGCAGCGTCGCGCTCGAAGTCCTCGCGCAGGCGCGCTGCCAGCGCGCGATCGGGCAGGGCCAGATTGAGTTCGTCGTTCAGGCCGAACGACCGGTTGTCGAAGTTGCTGGACCCGACGACGACCCACAGCTCGTCGACGAGCAGCACCTTGCTGTGATTCATGCCGGGTTCGTACTCCAGCACCTCCACGCCGCCGCTGAGCAGGTCCCCATAGCGGCGCCGGCTCGCCCGCCGGGCGATCGGGTGGTTGTTGAGAGCGCCGGGCACGACGACCTGCACACGCACGCCGCGGCGCACCGCCTTTCGCAGTTCGGCCCGCATGCTGCGGTCCGGCAGAAAGTAGGGTGAGGTGATGCGGATCGACCGGCGGGCTCCGGCGATCAGCAACTGGAACAACATGCGTGCCCGCGTGGCCCGGCCCGCAGACGGCGTGCCCGTCACGACGATCGCATCGGTGCCCACGGCGGGCTGGCTGCCGAGGGCGCGGCAGTGGGCGAACGATCCCGGATCGGTGAGCAGTTGGCCCGTACTTTCGAGCCAGTTCTCGGCGAAGGCGGCCTGCACCGACGTGACGATGGTTCCTTCGAGCCTCACCATGGTGTCGCGCCACGGCGGCTGCCCGGGCGGCCCGGTGTCCCACCAGGCCGCGAAGCCGGCGCCGCCGACGAACGCAACCTCGCAATCGACGACGATCAGTTCACGGTGCGTGCGGTTGTTGAACCGCTTCAGCGTGTGCCAGCGCACCGGCTGGTACCAGGCGACCTCGCCACCAGCCGCGCGCAGCCCGTCGAAGTACGCGGAGGGCGTTCGCCAGCTGCCGATCGCGTCGATGACCAGGCGCACGCGGACGCCGGCGTGCGCACGCTCGGTCAGCAGGTCGACGAGTTTGTCCGCCGCGGCGCTGACGTGGAAGACGTAGGCTTCCAGGTGCACGCTGCGACGGGCGCGTGCGATGGTGGCCAACTCCTCCGGATAGAACGCGACCCCGTTCGTCAGCACCTCGATGGAGGCTGCCTTCGTGACGGGCGCATCGACCAGCGCCGCGAGCAGGCCCATGAACTCGTGATCCTCCGGCGACGGGAGGTGGTCGTCGATGTCGTAGGGCAGCCCGGGTTCGGCGAGTACAAGCACGAAGAGCAGACCCAGCAGCGAAGCGCTGGCCAGCAGGAACAGGTGCCACAGCTGGAAGGTCAACGCAACTCAGCGCAATGCGAGCGCTGCTCCGACACCGACGAGTGCCATCGCCGCATAAGCCGGCAGCACCCTGAGCGCCAGCGATCGACTGTCGAGTACCCACAGCAGCCCGAGCTTGGTGACCTGGTTGACCGCGGCCGCGAGAAAGATGGCCAGGCCCGCGACCGACGCGCCCACGACCCCGTCGCCGACCATGCGGCCCACCGACAGTGTGATGGCATCGACGTCAACCAGGCCCGAGATCGCCGCCGTGACCAGCAATCCGGCGTCGCCGAACCGGTCCGCGAGGAATCGCCCGGCGAGCAGCACCGCGGCGAGGAACAGCGCGAACTGGACGGCCGCAGTCAGGTTCAGCGGATTCTGGGTCGACAGGTCCGGCAGATCCCCCGCCTGCTCGCGCGTGGTCAGGTACGCACCGAACGCAGCGCCGGCGACGGCCATGGCGGCCAGGGTCCCGACGGTCGCCATGCCGAGAGCCGGCGCGGCGGCGCCGACAAGCACTGCCATGCGGCCGAACATGGCCGCGCACGCGAGCGTGGCACCTCCGGCAGCCAGTGGCCGCCATTGCGGGGCTTCCTTGGACCAGCGCGCCAGCGTCGCGGTAGTGGCCGTGCTGGACACCAATCCGCCCAGCAGTGCGGTAAGGGTCAGACCGCGCCGCGCGCCAAGCCAGCGCATCAGGACGAATCCGATGAACGAGAGCAAGGCGAGCAACACGACCGCCCACCAGAGCTTGTAGGGATTCAGAGCCTCGAAGGGGCCGAACCCGCGATCGGGGAGGACCGGAAGGATGACGACGCTGATCAGCAGCAGTTGAATGCCGCTGGTCAACTCGCCTTCGGTGAGCTTGCCGATGCCGCTGTGCATCGGCCGCTTGAGTTGCAGCAGCGCGACCGTCACCACCGCGACGGCGGCGGCGAGCAATGTGCTGCCGCCCGCCGCCAGCACACCGACGAGGAACGTGGTGATGGCGGCCATCGCCGTGGTCAGGCCCATGACGCTGTGCATGCGGGCCGTCACGATGTAGCCGGCCAG
>DAORHX010000012.1:0-23729 GCA_035438245.1 Rubrivivax sp. | reverse complement strand
TCGAGCAGCGCGCGCGCGGTGCGCTTCGGCAGGCCGCCCGGCATCTTCTTGTTGATGAAGTGGATCACCTGCTCCTTCACCGGCGCCGGGCCCAGCGTCGCCGGCGGCGCCGCGCTCTGCTTGCGCGCCAGCCGCTTGAACAGATCGTTGGCGATGCGTTGCGCCTTGAAGCCGATGCCGACCATGCCCACGCGCATGGCCTTGATGACGCGCGGGTCGGTGGCGTTCAGGAAGAACATCGCCGCCGCGTTGCCGGGGCGCCAGCTCTTGCGCCCCATCTTGCGCAGCAGGTTGCGCATGTTCATCGTCACGTCGCCGAAGTCGATCTTCACCGGGCACGGCGACAGGCACTTGTGGCACACGGTGCAGTGGTCGGCGACGTCCTCGAAGTCCTCCCAGTGCGCCAGGCTGACGCCGCGCCGCGTCTGCTCCTCGTACAGGAAGGCCTCGATCAGCAGCGAGGTGGCGAGGATCTTGTTGCGCGGGCTGTACAGCAGGTTGGCGCGCGGCACGTGCGTGGCGCACACCGGCTTGCACTTGCCGCAGCGCAGGCAGTCCTTGATGCTGTCGCTGATGGCGCCGATGTCGCTCTGCTGCATGATCAGCGACTCGTGGCCCATCAGGCCGAAGCTGGGGGTGTAGGCGGCGCTCAGGTCGGGCGCGCGCGCCTCGGCCGTCGCTTCACGCAGCAGCTTGCCCTTGTTGAAGCGGCCTTCGGGATCGACGCGCGCCTTGTACTCGGCGAAGGGGCGCAGTTCGTCGTCGCTCAGGAACTCGAGCTTGGTGATGCCGATGCCGTGCTCGCCGCTGATCACGCCATCGAGCCGCCGCGCCAGCGCCATGATGCGCGCCACCGTCTCGTGCGCCGTCTGCAGCATCGCGTAGTTGTCGCTGTTGACGGGGATGTTGGTGTGCACGTTGCCGTCGCCGGCATGCATGTGCAGCGCCACCCACACGCGCCCGCGCAGCACCTGGCTGTGGATGCGCCGGCATTCCTGCACGATCGGCTCGAAGGGCGCGCCGGCAAAGATCGCCTGCAGCGGCTTCAGCATCTGCGTCTTCCACGACGCGCGCAGCGTGTGGTCCTGCAGCTGCGCGAACAGCGTGCGGCCGCTGTCGGGTTGCACGACGTCCAGCTGCGCCAGCCAGAACTGCCACAGCTCGCGCACCTCGCGCAGCAGCTGCAGCGCCTGCTGCACGCGGTCTTCCAGCAGCTCGGCGCTGGGCAGCGTGGCGGCGTCGTCGGCCTTGCCCAGCGGCAGGTTGCCGCGGCCGAAGAAGGCTTCCAGCGCATCGGCCAGCTCGAGCTTGTTGCGCAGGCTCAGCTCGATGTTCAGCCGCTCGATGCCTTCGGTGTACTCGCCCATGCGCGGCAGCGGGATGACCACGTCCTCGTTGATCTTGAAGGCGTTGGTGTGGCGCGCAATTGCCGCGGTGCGCTTGCGGTCGAGCCAGAACTTCTTGCGCGCCTCGGCGCTGACGGCGACGAAGCCCTCGGCGCCGCGCGAGTTGGCGATGCGCACCACCTCGCTGGTGGCGCGCGCCACCGCGTCGGCGTCGTCGCCGACGATGTCACCGAAGAGGGCCATCTTCGGCAGCCCGCCGCGCTTGCTCTTCGTCGTGTAGCCGACCGCGCGCAGGTAGCGGTCGTCCAGGTGTTCCAGGCCGGCCAGGATGGCGCCGCCCTGCGCGGCCTGGGCGAACAGGTAGTCCTTGATCTCGACGATGCTCGGCACCGCGTCCTTGGCGTTGCCGAAGAATTCCAGGCACACGGTGCGGGTGTGCGCCGGCATGCGGTGCAGCAGCCAGCGCGCACTGGTGATCAGGCCGTCGCAGCCCTCCTTCTGGATGCCGGGCAGGCCGGCCAGGAACTTGTCGGTCACGTCCTTGCCCAGGCCTTCCTTGCGGAAGGTGGCGCCGGGGATCTCCAGCTGCTCGGTGCGTTCCAGCTTGCGGCCGCTGGCGTCGAAGTACTTCAGCTCGAAGCGTGCCGCCGGGGCGTCGTGGATCTTGCCCAGGTTGTGGTCCAGCCGCGTCACTTCCAGCCATCTGGCGTCGGGCGTGACCATGCGCCAGCTGACCAGGTTGTCCAGCGCCGTGCCCCACAGCACCGCCTTCTTGCCGCCGGCGTTCATGGCGATGTTGCCGCCGATGCAGCTGGCCTCGGCCGAAGTCGGGTCGACGGCGAACACCAGGCCGGCGGCATCGGCCGCATCGGCCACGCGCTGCGTCACCACGCCGGCTTGCGCGCGGATGGTCGCCACCTCGCGCTCGACGCCGGGGATGCGCTGCCATTCGACCTCGCCCAGGCCTTCGAGCTTCTCGGTGTTGATGACCGCGCTTTTCCAGCTCAGCGGCACGGCGCTGCCGGTGTAGCCGGTGCCGCCGCCGCGCGGGATGATGGTCAGCCCGAGCTCGATGCAGCCGGCCACCAGCGCCGCCATCTCGGCCTCGCTGTCCGGCGTCAGCACGACGAACGGGTATTCGACGCGCCAGTCGGTGGCGTCGGTGACGTGCGAAACACGCGACAGGCCGTCGAACTTCAGGTTGTCCTTGGCGGTGACGCGGCCGAGCACGCGGCGCGTGGCCTTGCGCAGGTCCCAGACGCGACGGAACTGCGCGGCGAAGGCCTCGACCGCGGCGCGCGCCGCGCCCAGCAACTCGCCGACCAGCGCGTCGCGCCCGGCATCGGTGGCCGCGTTGCGGCGGCGTTCGACCTCGTTCAGCCGGTGGTGCAGCGCGTCGATCAGCATCTGCCGGCGCTTCGGGTTGTCGAGCAGGTCGTCTTCCAGGTAGGGGTTGCGCTGCACCACCCAGATGTCGCCCAGCACCTCGTAGAGCATGCGCGCCGAACGGCCGGTGCGCCGCTCCTGGCGCAGCAGGTTCAGCAGCTCCCAGGCGCGCGCACCGAGCAGGCGCAGCACGATCTCGCGGTCGGAGAACGAGGTGTAGTTGTAGGGGATCTCGCGCAGCCGCGGTGCCTCGCCCGCATCGCCAGGGGCCTCGGCGGCGTGCGCCAGCGGCTGCAGAGAATGCGGTGCGTTCATGGGTGATGCGGCGGCAAGGGCGTCGCGCTTGGCGCCTGCGCTGAAAACGGCCCGACATTATCGCAGCGCAGCATTGCCACTGCAGGGCCCTGCGCAGCGGCGGGTTATCCCCGTAGCCGCACCCGGCGCAGGTATGAAAGAAACGCGGGTGTCACGAAACACGGGCACAGTGCCCGCCTTGCATCTGATCCGCGTCACGGAGTCGTCATGAAACTGAAATCCTTCGCGCTCGTCGCGTCCGCCTGGTCCTTGCTGGCCGCCCTGCCCGCCCAGGCCCAGACCGAAATCATCTGGTGGCACTCGATGGGCGGCCAGCTCGGCGAGTGGGTCAACGGCCTGGCCAAGGACTTCAACGACAAACAGAAGGACTACAAGGTCACGCCGGTGTTCAAGGGCAGCTACCCGGAGAGCTTCGCCGCGGCCATTGCCGCGTTCCGCGCCGGCAATGCGCCGCACATCCTGCAGGTGTTCGAGGTCGGCACGGCCACGATGATGGCCAGCAAGGGTGCGATCGTGCCGGTCAACGAGGTCATGAAGCAGGGCGGCGTCGCCTTCGACCCCAGCGTCTACATCCCGGCGGTGGCCGGCTACTACACCGCGCCCAACGGCCAGATGCTGAGCCTGCCGTTCAACAGCTCGACCACGGTGCTGCACTACAACAAGGACGCCTTCAAGGCCGCCGGGCTGGACCCGAACAAGCCGCCGACCACCTGGCCCGAAGTGGCGCGGGCTGCGGCCTCGCTGAAGATCAGCGGCCACAAGTGCCCGTTCACCACCAGCTGGCAGAGCTGGACGCAGCTGGAAAGCTTCTCGGCCTGGCACAACGTCGAGTTCGCCACCAAGCGCAACGGCTTCAACGGCCTGGACACGCGGCTGGCCTTCCTCACGCCGCTGCACGTGCGCCACATCGAGAACCTGGCCAACATGGCGCAACAGGGCCTGTTCGTCTACAAGGGCCGCAGCGGCGCGGCCGACGCGGTGTTCCAGTCGGGCGAATGCGCGATGTACACCGGCACGTCGGCGGCCTTCGGCGGCATCAAGCGCAACCTGAAGGCCGAAGCCGGCATCACCCCGCTGCCGTACTACCCCGACGTGCCCGGCGCACCGCAGAACACCGTCATCGGCGGCGCCAGCCTGTGGGCGATGAGCGGCAAGAAGCCGGCCGAGTACAAGGGCGTGGCGCTGTTCTACAAGTACCTGTCCGAACCCGAGGTGCAGGCCAAGAGCCATCAGCAGACCGGCTACCTGCCGATCACGATGAAGGCCTTCGAGATCACCGAGAAGAGCGGTTTCTACAAGCAGAATCCGGGCGCCGATGTCGCGGTGACGCAGATGATCCGCAAGACCACCGACAAGTCGCGCGGCATTCGCCTGGGCAACTTCGTGCAGATCCGCACCATCCTCGACGAGGAGATGGAGCAGATCTGGTCGGGCAAGAAGAGCGCGAAGCAGGCGCTCGAAGACGCGAAGAAGCGCGGCGACGCCGAACTCGAGAAGTTCCAGAAGGCGAACAAGGGCTGAAGCCCTTGTTCGCCTTCGGTGGGCGCCAACGGCGCCTGCCGAAGGCCGATCATGTCCGCACCCCTCCCCCGTTCCCTCCCCGCCGTGCGGGGAGGGGCCTAGACAGAGAGACGACACCTTGGCGGTCGAGAAGCGCGTTCGCTTCCGCAACTGGTGGCTGCCCTGGGTGCTGGTGGCGCCGCAGATGGCCATCATCCTGGTGTTCTTCTTCTGGCCGGCGGCGCAGGCGCTGTACTTCAGCGTGCTGCAGCAGGACGCCTTCGGCACCAGCGTCGAGTTCGTCGGCCTGGACAACTTCCGCGCGCTGGCCAACGACGAGTCCTACCTGGCATCGTTCCGCGTCACCGCGGTGTTTTCGTTCTGGGTGGCCACGCTCGGGCTGGTGCTGTCGCTGATGCTGGCGGTGATGGCCGACCGCGTGGTCAAGGCCTCGCGCTGGTACCAGACGCTGCTGATCGTGCCCTACGCCGTGGCGCCGTCGGTGGCCGGCGTGCTGTGGGTGTTCATGTTCGCGCCATCGGTCGGCGTCGTCAGCTGGGCGCTGGGTCAGATCGGCATCGAATGGAACCATCTGCTCAACGGCACGCAGGCGATGATGCTGGTGGTGCTGGCTGCCGTGTGGAACCAGATCTCGTACAACTTCCTGTTCTTCCTGGCCGGGCTGCAGAGCATCCCCAAAAGCCTGATCGAAGCCGCCGCCATCGACGGCGCCGGCCCGTGGCGCCGCTTCTGGACGGTGCAGTTCCCGCTGCTGACGCCGACCACCTTCTTCCTGCTGGTGATCAACATCATCTACGTCTTCATCGGCACCTTCGGCATCATCGACACCACCACCTCGGGCGGGCCGGGCCAGGACACCTCGATCCTGGTCTACAAGCTCTACTTCGACGCCTTCAAGGCGATGGACCTGGGCGCCTCGGCGACGCAGTCGGTGGTGCTGATGGTGATCCTGGTGGCGCTGACGGTGATCCAGTTCCGCTACGTCGAGCGCAAGGTGCACTACTGATGGGGCTGCCACCATGATCGAGAACCGGCCGCTCGCCAACTTCCTGTCGCACCTGACGCTGGTCATCGGCGTCATCGTCATCGGCCTGCCGATCTACCTGACCTTCATCGCCAGCACGCACACGGCCGAGGCCATCGTGCAGAACGTGCCGATGCCGCTGCTGCCGGGCGACAACTTCTGGGAAAGCTACCGCCTGGCGGTGTTCGGCGGCGACACACGCACCGGCGGCACGCTGCCCGCCGCGGGCTCGATGCTGCTGGTCAGCCTGATCACCGCGCTGGTCATCTCGATCGGCAAGATCGCGATCTCGCTGCTGTCGGCCTTCGCGGTGGTGTACTTCCGCTTCCCGCTGCGCGGCCTGGTGTTCTGGATGATCTTCATCACGCTGATGCTGCCGGTGGAGGTGCGCATCCTGCCGACCTACAAGGTGGTCAGCGACCTCGGCATGCTCAACACCTATGCCGGCCTGACAGTGCCGCTGATCGCCAGCGCGACGGCGACCTTCCTGTTCCGCCAGTTCTTCCTCACCGTGCCCGACGAGCTGGTCGAGGCCGCGCGCATCGACGGCGCGGGGCCGATGCGCTTCTTCAAGGACGTGCTGCTGCCGCTGTCCAGCACGAGCATCGCCGCGCTGTTCGTCATCCAGTTCATCTACGGCTGGAACCAGTACCTGTGGCCGCTGCTGATGACCACCAGCGAGGACATGTACCCGGTGGTGATGGGCATCCGGCGCATGCTGCAGACCAGCGACGCGGCCACCGAGTGGAACGCGGTGATGGCCACCGCGATGCTGGCGATGATCCCGCCGGCGCTGGTCGTCATCCTGATGCAGCGCTGGTTCGTCAAGGGCCTCGTCGACTCCGAGAAATAAATGGGTGCAATCAGCCTGCGCAACGTCGAGAAGACCTACGCCCCGGGAACCAAGGCCGCGGTCAAAGTGATCCACGGCGTCAACGCCGAGATCGCCGACGGCGAGTTCATCGTCATCGTCGGCCCCAGCGGCTGCGGCAAGAGCACGCTGCTGCGCATGGTGGCCGGGCTGGAAGAGATCACCGGCGGCGAGATCGCCATCGGCGGCCGTGTCGTCAACAAGCTCGAGCCCAGCGAGCGCGACATCGCCATGGTTTTCCAGAACTACGCGCTGTATCCGCACATGAGCGTGTTCGACAACATGGCTTACGGCTTGAAGATCGCCAAAGTGCCGGCCGAGCAGATCAAGGCGCGGGTGGACAAGGCGGCGAAGATCCTCGAGCTGTCGGCGCTGCTGGAACGCAAGCCGCGCCAGCTGTCGGGCGGGCAGCGCCAGCGGGTGGCGATGGGCCGCGCCATCGTGCGCCAGCCGCAGGTGTTCCTGTTCGACGAGCCGCTGTCCAACCTGGACGCCAAGCTGCGCGCGCAGACGCGCATCGAGATCCGCAAGCTGCATGCCGAACTCGGCGTCACGTCGCTGTTCGTCACGCACGACCAGGTCGAGGCGATGACGCTGGCGCAGCGCATGATCGTCATGAACGCCGGCGTGATGGAGCAGGTGGGCGCGCCCGAGGAGGTGTATGCCTCGCCGGCCAGCACCTTCGTCGCCGGCTTCATCGGCTCGCCGCCGATGAACCTGCTGGCCGGCCGTGCCGAGGGCAAGCGCTTCCACGTCGACGGCTCGGTGCTGGCCCTGCCGCAGCCGGCGCCGCGCGACGGCCCCTTGACGCTGGGGGTGCGGCCCGAGCACCTGGACTTCGATGCTGAAGGCCTGTGGACCCTTCGCGTCGACATGACGGAGATGCTCGGCGCCGAACGCCTGATCTACGGACAGGCCGGCACGGCGGCACTGGTGGTGCGCACCGAGTCGACCTCGGCGCCGCCAGCGGCCGGCCAGAACCTGCCGCTGGCGGTCGACGCACGCCATCTGCACTGGTTCGACGCGACCAGCGGCCGACGGGTCACGGCATGACACGCTGGCCCTACCCGCGCTGGATCGCGCACCGCGGCGCCGGGAAGCTGGCACCGGAAAACACGCTGGCGGCCTTCCGCCTGGGCGCCGAATACGGCTATCGCGCCTTCGAATGCGACGTCAAGCTCAGTGCCGACGGGGTGCCCTTCCTGCTGCACGACGCGACGCTGGAGCGCACCACCAACGCCGCCGGCACGGCCGGCGAACGTTGCTGGTCCGAGCTGGCGCGCCTGGACGCCGGCGCCTGGCACAGCCGCCGCTACGCCGGCGAGCCGCTGCCGACCTTGCAGGCCGTCGCCGCCTTCGTGCAGCGCAACGGCTTCGCGCTGGATGTCGAGATCAAGCCGACCCCTGGCAGCGAAGCGCACACCGGCGCGGCGGTCGCCACCGAGATGGCGCGGCTGTGGCACGGCAAGGCGCCTGCGGCGCTGCTCAGCTCGTTCCAGCCCGAGTCGCTGCGCGCCGCGCGCGACGCCGCCCCCGAGCTGCCGCGTGCGCTGCTGCTGGACACCTTGCCGCCGCAGGCCTTCGACGCGGCGCGCGACCTGGGCTGCGTCGCGCTGATCACGAAGCACACGCTGATGGACGCAGCGCTGATCGAACGCATCCGGGCCGCCGGCATGCGCGCGCTGGTCTACACCGTCAACGAGCCCGAACGCGCGCATCAGTTGCTGGCGATCGGCATCGACGGCATCGTCACCGACGCGGTCGATCGCTTCGTGCCGGATTGAGGCGAATCACCCGCATCGGCATCTGGCTGGGCGGCTGGCGCAGATGGCGTGGCGCCGCGCCGCTCGGCCGTTACCAGCCAGATGCCCCAGCACACCAGCACCAGCGCAATGCCGTTCTTCCACGCGAACACGTGCTCGCCCAGGAAGACAGCCGACAGCGCGACGCCGAACACCGGCACCAGGAAGTTGAATACGCTGACCTTGCCCACCGCGTTGTGCTTGAGCAGCGCGCTCCAGATGCCGAACGCCAGCGCCGACAGCAACGCCATGTAGAACATCAGCGCCGCCGAGGCCGGCGTGAAGTCAGCCATCTGCCCGCCGCCGAGCCAGCCCACCAGCCACAGCACCGCGCCGCCGATGCTCATCTGCCAGGCCGTCATCACCACCGGGTGGATGCGCTGCGACAGGTGCTTGCCGTAGATCATCGCGGCCGACAGCACGAAAGCGGCAAACGTCACCGAGCCCTCACCGGCCCAGCTGAAATCGGGCTGCAGCAGGCTCGGACCGAAGTTGGCCGCAGCCACGCCGACGAAGCCCACCGCGCAACCCAGCGCACGGCGGCGGGTAAGGCGGTCGTTGTGATAGATGAAGTGCGCCAGCAGCACCGAGAAGAAGGTGCCGGTGGCGTTCATGATCGAACTCTTGGTGCCTGTGGCGTTGGCCAGGCCGATGTAGAAGAAGGTGTACTGCAAGGTGGTCTGGGTCAGCCCCAGGATCGTGACGCCGCGCCAGTCGGCGCGCGTCAGCGACAAGCGCCAACCGGCAACGATCGACGCCAGCAGCAACAGCGCCCCCGCGCCGACGAAGCGCACCCCGGCAAACACCATCTGGCTGGCGATATCGGGCCGCGCGATGTCGAACATCGCGTAGCCCTGCTTGATCGCCGGATACGCGCTACCCCACAACAGCGCGCACAAGCTGGCAAACCATACGACGACCAACGGACGAGAAAAGAAGCGCTGCGAAGTCGTGGACATGTTCAACCCGGCCAGACCGGTGCCGTTCAGGGGCAAGGCGGGCCCAGGGCACCGCGACCGGAGAATTCTGGTCGGATCCATCCATCGGACCAATTGCATACTCGATGCTATTTCGATAAGCAAACTCATATAGATCGCCGCGATGAACTTCCGCCAGCTTCGCTACTTCGTGGTCACGGCCGAAGAGCTGCACATGGGGCGCGCGGCCGAGCGGCTGGGCATCGCGCAGCCGGCGCTGAGCCAGCACATTCGCGCGCTGGAAGAGCGCTTGGGCGTGCGGCTGTTCGTCCGCGCCAATCGGCGCATCGTGCTCAGCGAAGCAGGCAAAGCCTTCCTGCTCGAAGCGCGCGCCGCTTTGCGGCATGCCGAGCTGGCCGGGCGGGCGGCGCAGCGCGCGGCACGTGGCGAGACCGGCACCGTGGTGATCGGCTATGTCAGCAGCGCGTTGGCCGAGCGCGCATTCACCGGCGCATTGGCGGGATTCCGCGCCAGCCACCCCGACGTGGTCATCGAGATGCAACTGCACCTGGCCGCCGACCATGTGCGCTTGCTGCAGTCGCAGGCTGTGGACGTGTCGGCCACGCGCGGGCCGCTGGCGTCGCTGCCCGAAGACTGCGAGCAGTTCGTGCTGGCGCGCCAGCCGATCATCGTCGCGCTGCCTGAATCGCATCCGCTGAGCGGCACCGAACGCATCGCGCTGGCCGCGCTGGCCCAAGACACCCTGCTGCAGCCCGAGGACCCGCCCGGCCTCGGTTTGGCGCACACGCTGCGCCAGCTGATGACGCTGGCGGGCTTCACGCCACGACGCACGATGGTGGTCAACGAAATGACCTCGACGCTGGGCCTGGTGGCCGCCGGCATGGGCGTGGCGCTGCTGCCGGCTTCGGCGCGCACGCTGCGCATGCCCGGTGTCGCGTTCTGTGCGCTCGATGCGCCCGAGACGCGCGATGAGCCGGCTGCAAGTTCAGACCTGCTCGTCATCCATCGCCGCTTCGAGCGCGCCGCGGCGGTGCAGGCGCTGCTGACGGGGCTGCGTGCGCGAGCCGCGGCTTGATTCCAGCCTACGACCTGGCCGTCAGCTGCGGTAGTCGGCGTTGATGCTGACGTAGTCGTGCGACAGGTCGCAGGTCCACACCGTGGCGCCGGCCGCACCGCGGTGCAGGTCGACGCGCACGGTGATCTCGGGCTGTTTCATCACGCGCTGGCCTTGTTCCTCGGCATAGGCCGGGTGGCGCGCGCCGTGCTGGGCAACATGCACGTCGTCGAGAAACAGGTCGATCAGGCCCTGGTCCAGGTCGGCGATGCCGGCGTAGCCCACCGCCGCGAGGATGCGCCCGAGGTTCGGGTCGCTGGCGAAGAACGCGGTCTTGACCAGCGGCGAATGGCCGATCGCATACGCCACCTGGCGGCATTCGGCGACGTCGCGCCCGCCATCGACCTGCACGGTGATGAACTTGGTCGCGCCCTCGCCGTCGCGCACGATGGCCTGCGCCAACTGCTGCGCCACCTCGGTCAGCGCCGCGCGCAATGCGGCACCGTCGCCGGTGTCGAGCTGCGTGATCGGCGCGTTGCCCGCCTGGTGCGTGGCGATGAGCACGAACGAGTCGTTGGTCGAGGTGTCGCCGTCGATCGTGATGCGGTTGAACGAGGCATCGGCCAGTTCCTTCACCAGCGGCTGCAGCAGCGCGGCATCGATCGCCGCGTCGGTGGCGATGAAGCCGAGCATCGTCGCCATGTTCGGGCGGATCATGCCGGCGCCCTTGGAGATGCCGGTGATGTTCACCGCCCTGCCGCCGAGCGTGATCTGCCGCGACGCCGCCTTGGGCACGGTGTCGGTGGTCATGATCGCTTCGGCCGCCAGCGCCCAGTTCGAGGCCTTCGCGTCCGCCAATGCCGCCGGCAGCGCGGCTTCGATGCGCTCGTGCGGCAGCGTCTCCATGATCACGCCGGTGGAAAAGGGCAGCACCGCTTCAGGCGCCACGCCCAGCAGCTGGCCCAGCGCGGCGCAGGTCGAGCGCGCGCGCTGCAAGCCGTCGGCGCCGGTGCCGGCATTGGCGTTGCCGGTGTTGACCAGGATCGCACGCAGGCCCTTGCCCGCCGCCAGGTGCTCGCGGCACAGCAGCACCGGCGCGGCGCAGAAGCGGTTGGCGGTGAACACGCCGGCCACGCTGGCGCCTTCGGCCAGCCTGACCACGGTGACGTCGCGGCGGTTGGCCTTGCGCACGCCGGCCATGGCCACGCCGAGTTCGACGCCGCGCACCGCGTGCAGCGCGGCCGGGTCGGGGGGGGTCAGATTGACGGGCATCGAAATCTCCACTCGGACGTGACGGTCCGACCGATGTATCGAGCGGCCGTCGCGGATCCGGCTCTGCCGGTCCGCTGACGGTGCCAGCCGCGAGGACGCTGCCGGCGCGCAGCGCGTAAGGGGTGGGTCAACTCAACTTGCCGTGGCAGTTCTTGTACTTCTTGCCGCTACCGCAGGGGCAGGGCTCGTTGCGGCCGACCTTGGGCAGGCTGGCCACCGCGGCGCCGCCGGCCGCAGCCTCGGCATCGCTGGTCACGCTGCCGTCCTCGTTCGGGTGGGTGTAGGTGACGTTGCCGACATGCGAGGCGCGCGCCTCGATCGCTTCGGCGGCTTCGGCCGCCTGCTCCTGCGACTGGATGCGCACCGTCATCAGCAGCCGGGTCACTTCCATCTTCACCACGTCGAGCAGCTGGCTGAACAGCTCGAAGGCCTCTCGCTTGTATTCCTGCTTCGGGTTCTTCTGCGCGTAGCCGCGCAGGTGGATGCCCTGGCGCAGGTAGTCCAGCGCCGCCAGGTGCTCGCGCCAGTGGCTGTCCATCGACTGCAGCAGCACCATGCGCATGAACGGCGTGAACTGCTCGGTGCCCACCGCCTGCAGCTTGCTGTGGGCCAACGTGTCGGCCGCGGCCTGCACCTTGTCGAGCACGTCGTCGTCGCTGATGCTGTCGCTGGCCTCGACGGCCGCGCGCAACGGCACGTCGAGCTGCCATTCGTCCTTCAGCGTCTTCTCCAGGCCGGCGATGTCCCACTGCTCCTCGAGGCTGGCGCTCGGCACGTAGGTGCGCACCACCGACTCCATCGCGCTGCGCCGCAGGTTGGCGATCTGCACGTCCAGCGACGTGGCCTCGAGGATCTCGTTGCGCTGCTGGTAGATGACCTTGCGCTGGTCGTTGGCGACGTCGTCGTATTCGAGCAGCTGCTTGCGGATGTCGAAGTTGCGCGCCTCGACCTTGCGCTGCGCGCCTTCGATGCTGCGGCTGACGATGCCGGCCTCGATGGCCTCGCCCTCGGGCATCTTCAGCCGGTCCATGATCGCGCGCACGCGGTCGCCGGCGAAGATGCGCATCAGCGAATCGTCCAGGCTCAGGTAGAAGCGGCTGGCGCCGGGGTCGCCCTGGCGGCCCGAGCGGCCGCGCAGCTGGTTGTCGATGCGCCGGCTCTCGTGGCGCTCGGTGGCGATGATGCGCAGCCCGCCCTGGGCCTTGACCTGCTCGTGCAGCCCCTGCCATTCGTCCTTCAGCTGCTGGATGCGGCGCGCCTTGTCGTCGGCGGCAACGGCCTCGTCGGCCTCGACGAACTGCACCTGCTTCTCGACATTGCCGCCGAGCACGATGTCGGTGCCGCGGCCGGCCATGTTGGTGGCGATGGTGATGACGCCCGGCCGGCCGGCCTGGGCGACGATCTCGGCCTCCTTGGCATGCTGCTTGGCGTTGAGCACCTGGTGCGGCAGCCCGGCCTTGACCAGCAACCCGGAGATCAGTTCGCTGTTCTCGATCGAGGTCGTGCCCACCAGCACCGGCTGGCCGCGCTGGTGGCAGTCGCGGATGTCGGCGATGACGGCGTCGTACTTCTCCTTGGCCGTCTTGTAGATCAGGTCGTTCTCGTCCTTGCGGATGGTCGGCTTGTTCGGCGGGATGACCACCGTCTCCAGCCCGTAGATCTCCTGGAACTCGAAGGCTTCGGTGTCGGCGGTACCGGTCATGCCGGCGAGCTTGCCGTACATGCGGAAGTAGTTCTGGAAGGTCACCGACGCCAGCGTCTGGTTCTCGTTCTGGATCTGCACGCCTTCCTTGGCCTCGACCGCCTGGTGCAGGCCGTCGGACCAGCGCCGCCCGGCCATCAGCCGGCCGGTGAACTCGTCGACGATGACCACCTCGCCGTTCTGCACCACGTAGTGCTGGTCGCGGTGGTACAGGTGGCGCGCGCGCAGCGCCGCGTACACATGGTGCATCAGCGAGATGTTCGCCGGGTCGTACAGGCTCGCGCCCTCGGCCAGCAGCCCGGCCTCGGCCAGGATGCGTTCGGCGTTCTCGTGCCCGTCTTCGGTGAGGAACACCTGGTGGCTCTTCTCGTCGAGCGTGAAGTCGCCGGCCTCGATGACGCCCTCGCCGGTGCGCGGGTCGGCTTCGCCGATCTGCTTCTTCAGCTTCGGCACCACCGCGTTGATGCGCTGGTACAGCTCGGTGTGGTCCTCGGCCTGGCCGCTGATGATCAGCGGCGTGCGCGCCTCGTCGATGAGGATCGAGTCGACCTCGTCGACGATCGCGTAGGCCAGCCCGCGCGCCACGCGGTCGGCCACCTCGTACACCATGTTGTCGCGCAGGTAGTCGAAGCCGAACTCGTTGTTCGTGCCGTAGGTGACGTCGGCGCCGTAGGCCGCCTGCTTCTCGTCGCGCTGCATGCCCGGCACGTTGACGCCCACCGTCAGGCCGAGAAAGCCGTAGACGCGGCCCATCCATTCGGCGTCGCGCCGCGCCAGGTAGTCGTTGACCGTGACCACGTGCACGCCCTTGCCGGCGAGCGCGTTCAGGTACACCGGCAGCGTGGCCGTCAGCGTCTTGCCCTCGCCGGTGCGCATCTCGGCGATCTTGCCTTCGTGCAGCGCGATGCCGCCCATCAGCTGCACGTCGAACTGGCGCATCTTCAGCACGCGCTTGCTGGCTTCGCGCACCACGGCGAAGGCCTCGGGCAGCAGCTGGTCCAGCGTCTCGCCGCCGCTCAGGCGTTGGCGGAACTCATCGGTCTGGGCGCGCAGCGCCGCATCGTCCAGCGCCTCGAACTTCGGTTCCAGCTCGTTGATCCTCTGCGCCGTGCGCCGGTAGGTCTTCAGCAGGCGGTCGTTGCGACTACCGAAAATCTGGGTCAGGATCTTTGGCAACATGCGGCATCAGGATTGGGTGGGCGGGCGCCGGTGCGGCCGGGACCAGACGCCTGGCGCCATCCGGGCACGAGCTTGGGGCAGGTGGGGTCCGAGGCCCGCATTGCAAGCCTGGCATGGCCCGCAAGGGCCGGCGAGTTTAGCACCCGGCCTGCGTCTAGACTGCCGCGCCATGACCCGCCGCAAGCCCGTCACCCCGCCCAGCCCCGGCACCTGGGCGCTGGGCGCGGCGCTCGACCAGAGCCAGCCGCTGGCACGGCTGCTGCAGCGGCTGCAGGAATCGCGCGCGCGCCTGGCCGCGATTCGCGAGCAGTTGCCCGAAGGCTTGCGCGACGAGGTGCGGCCGGGCCCGCTGGACGAGGCCGGCTGGTCGCTGCTGGTGTCCAGCGGGGCGGCGGCGTCCAAGCTGCGGCAGTTGTTGCCGCAGTTGCAGGCCACGCTGCGTTCGCACGGGTGGACCGAGACGCCGATCCGCGTTCGTATCCAGGCACGCTAGCCGGCGGCGTGCAGCTTGCCGGAGGACTTGACTTCCGCGTCGATGGCGTGCTGCTGCCCGGCTGGCGCCGCGGCCGCATCGAGCCCCGCGCGAGTGGCGCGCGGCGCACACGCTGCGCAGACCGTGCCTATGATCGCGAGCATCGGGAGGGACAGGCGATGGGCGGATCCGTTTCAAGCTCGCGCGGCCTGCGCGCCGCCATGCTGCTGGGCGCTGCCGGGCTGCTGATGTCGTGCAACGATGGCGATGGCCTGGGGCCCGACATCCCCGAGCCCGAGGTGCTGGACAGCCGCAACGGCGTGCTGCAGGTCACGCTGACGCAGGCGCCGGCGCGCATCACGGTGGCCGGGCGCAGCTTCAGGTCCAACGTCTTCAACGGCCAGTACATCCCGCCGGTGCTGAAGATGCAGCGCGGCGACCGGCTCGAGCTGCAGCTGGTCAACCGCATCGACAAGGCCGACATCCAGATCGACGGCCCGCAGTCGACCAACCTGCACTACCACGGCATGGTGGTGCCGCCGAAGGCGCCGGGCGACGACGTGTTCCTCGACGTCGGCGCCGGCGCCAGCTATGGCTACACCTGGCAGGTGCCGATGAACCACGAGCAGGGCACGCACTGGTACCACCCGCATTCACATGGGCTGGTCGAGCCGCAGATCCTCAGCGGCATGTCCGGCATGCTGGTGGTCGACGGCCTGATCCCCGAGCACTACACCGCCTTCCTCGGCCTGCGCGAGCGCCATCTGCTGCTCAAGGACATCGTGCTGCCCGGCGCCGACCCGGACGCGGCCAACACCAAGACCATCAACGGCATCCTCGGCGGCACGCTGCGCATGCGCCCGGGCGAGATGCAGGTGTGGAACCTGGGCAACCTGGGTGCCGACGCCTACTTCGACCTGGCGGTGGACGGCGTGCAGTTGTGGGAGATCAACCGCGACGGCAACGTGCTGATCCAGCCCAGGCGGCTGAGCTCGGTGTACCTGCCGCCGGGTGCGCGCGCCACGGTGGTGGTGGTGGCGCCGCTGCAGACCGGCACGTTGGGCGTGCGCACCTTGGCGGTCGAGACCGGCCCGCAGGGCGACCCGAACCCCGAGGTGCAGCTGGCCACGCTGGACATCAGCGGCGCGCCGGTGGACAGCGCGGCGCTGCAGGCGCGGCTGCTGCGGCCCGCGGACAGCCCCGACACCATCGGCAACACGCCGGCCGAAGTGGCGGCGCTGCCGATCACGCGCCGGCGCGTGGTCACCTTCTCCGAGACGGCCGACGGCAACACCTTCTTCATCGACGGCAGGCAGTACGACCCGGGCCGCGACGACATCACGGTGACGCTGGGCGACGTAGAGGAATGGACGCTGCGCAACGTCAGCGGCGAGCGCCATGTGTTCCACATCCACCAGCTCGACTTCCTGGTGACCACGGTCAACGGCCAGCCGGTGCCGCCGGACAGCCTGAACGACGTCATCGACCTGCCCTATGCGCAAAACGGCGTGGCCGGCGAGGTCAAGGTCATCATTCCTTTCACCGACCCGATCATGGTCGGGCGCTTCGTCTTCCACTGCCACATCGTCGGCCACGAGGACGCCGGCATGATGGCCAACCTGGTGGTGCTGGCGCCCGGCCAGAGCGTGATGGCACCGGCACGCATGCGCACGATGCTGCCGCGCCCGCCGCAGGACTGGATGACACGGCTCGCGTCCTGGACCGGGCGCAAGCCGGTGCCCGAACCCTCGCTATGGCAGGAGTCGATCTGCCGGCCCGGCGCCGCGCCGCAGGTCGTGCGCCGCAGCGTGAGCCTGTTGCGCTGAGCAGCAGAAGATGGGGTGGGGCGGCGGCGGTGCCGATGGCCCCAGGCCGGTCACTCGACCGTGACCGATTTGGCCAGGTTGCGCGGCTTGTCGACATCGGTGCCGCGCGCGCAGGCCGTGTGATACGCCAGCAGCTGCAGCGGCACCACGTGCAGGATCGGTGACAGCACGCCGTAGTGCTCGGGCATGCGGATGACGCGCACGCCGGGCCCGCTGTCGATGCGCGTGCCTTCGTCGGCGATGACGAAGAGTTCGCCGCCGCGTGCGCGCACTTCCTGCATGTTGCTCTTCAGCTTGTCGACCAGCGCGTCGTTCGGCGCCACCGTCACCACCGGCATCGCGCTGGTCACCAGCGCCAGCGGGCCGTGCTTGAGCTCGCCGGCCGGGTAGGCCTCGGCGTGGATGTAGCTGATTTCCTTGAGCTTGAGCGCGCCTTCCAGCGCGATCGGGTAGTGCAGGCCGCGGCCCAGGAACAGCGCGTTCTCCTTGCGCGCGAAGTCCTCGGCCCAGGAAATGACCTGCGGCTCCAGCGCCAGCACCGACTGCACCGCCACCGGCAGGTGGCGCAGCGCCTTCAGGTGTTCGTGCTCCTGCTCATCGCTGAGCCGTCCCCGCGCCTGCGCCAGCGCGAGTGTGAGCAGGAACAGGCCGACCAGCTGCGTGGTGAAGGCCTTGGTCGACGCCACGCCGACCTCGACGCCGGCCCGCGTGATGTAGGCGAAGCGGCATTCGCGCACCATCGCGCTGGTGGCGACGTTGCAGATGGTCAGCGTGTGCTCCATGCCTTGTGCACGCGCGTGCTTCAGCGCGGCCAGCGTGTCGGCAGTCTCGCCGCTCTGGCTGATGGTGACGACCAGTGTCTTCGGGTTCGGCACGCTGTCGCGGTAGCGGTATTCGCTGGCGATCTCGACGCTGGTGGGGATGCCGGCGATCGACTCCAGCCAGTACTTGGCGGTGGAGCCCGAGTAGTAGCTGGTGCCGCAGGCCAGGATCAGCACCTGCTGCACGTCCTTGAAGACCCGGTGGGCACCGTCGCCGAACAGCTCGGGCGCAATGCCGGTGGTCTCGCCGAGGTCGCCCAGCGTGTCGGCGATGGCGCGCGGCTGCTCGAAGATCTCCTTTTGCATGTAGTGCCGGTACGGGCCCAGCTCGGCGGCGCCGCTGTGCGCGACCACGGTGCGCACCTCGCGCTGCACTTCCTTGAAGCGCCCATCGGCCTGGCGCGCGGCGATCCAGGTCTTGCCCAGCTGCAGGTCGACGACGTCGCCCTCTTCCAGGTAGACGATCTGGTCGGTCACGCCGGCCAGCGCCATGGCGTCGCTGGCGAGGAAGTTCTCGCCCTTGCCCAAGCCCAGGATCAGCGGCGAGCCTTCGCGCGCGCCAACCACGCGCTGCGGCTCGTCGCGGCAGAACACGGCGATCGCATACGCGCCCTTCAGCCGCAGCACCGCGCGCTGCACGGCGTCGAACAGGTCGCCGTCGTACAGGTGGTCGACCAGGTGGGCGATGACCTCGGTGTCGGTCTGGCTGCTGAAGGTGTAGCCGCGGCCCTGCAGTTCGGCGCGCAGCTCGTCGTGGTTCTCGATGATGCCGTTGTGCACCAGCGCGATGCGGTTGCCGCTGAAATGCGGGTGCGCGTTGTGCACTTCCGGCGCGCCGTGCGTGGCCCAGCGCGTGTGTGCAATGCCGGTGCCGGCGTCCAGCCGCGCCTCGGCGGCGCTGGCTTCCAGCTGCGCGACCCGCGCCGTGCTGCGTGCGCGCTTGAGCTTGCCGTCCTGGTGCACGGCCACGCCGCACGAGTCGTAGCCGCGATATTCCAGCCGCTTCAGGCCTTCGATGAGGATCGGGACGATGTTGCGGGCGCTGACCGCACCGACGATGCCACACATGGGGAGCCTCGTTTCGAGCAAAGGTGCGGCATCGTAGGCGCGCATCGATGCAATAAGATTGCAAACATTGGCGAGAATCGATGTAATGCTCTCTTGAGCACAGAGATGAGAAATAATTCATCGTTCTCATCTCATTGTTGACTCATCGTTTCGTGACCAAGCTCACACTCGACGCCACCGACCTGCGGCTGCTGGAGCTGCTGCAGAAGGACGCCTCGCTGTCCAACCAGGACCTGGCCGCCGCCGCCCACGTGTCGCCGGCGACCTGCATGCGCCGCGTGCGCCGGCTGGTCGACGCCGGCGTCATCGAGCGGCGCGTCGCGCTGCTGTCGCACGAGCGGCTGGGCCACGGGCTGACGGCGATCGTCGAGATCACGCTCGACCGCCAGGGCGCCGAGCACCTGGACGCCTTCCAGCAGCGCGCGGTCGCCGACGCCGCGGTGCAGCAGTGCTACCGCGTCTCGCCGGGGCCGGACTTCGTGCTGGTGGTCTGGGCCGCCGACATGCCGGCCTACCAGGCGCTGGTGCAGCGGCTGTTCACGCAGGACGCCAACGTGCGCCAGGTCAAGGCCTACTTCAGCGTGATGCGCGCCAAGTTCGCGCCGGCGATCGGCTTGCCGAGCCGCAGCGTCAGCGCTTGAGCAGCGCCAGGCCGGTCAGGTAGTCGCTCTCGGGGAAGAACAGCGTCGTCGGGTGATCGGGCGCGGCCGCCAGCCGCTGCACGATCGCCGCGTCGACACCGGCATCGATGCCGGCGCCGGCGACGATCTTGTGGAACAGCTCGGGGCCGATGCCGCCCGAACACGAGAAAGTGAACAACAGCCCTCCGGGGCGCAGCAGCCGCAGCGCCAGGCGGTTGATGTCCTTGTAGGCGCGCGCGGCACGCTCGGCCTGCGCCGCAGTGGGCGCAAACTTTGGCGGGTCGAGCACGATCGCGTCGAAGCGCCGCCCCTGCTGCAGGTGCGCGCGCAGCGTGGCGTTGACGTCGGCGTCCACCGCGGCGTGGCGCGTGGCGTCGAAGCCGTTGAGCTGCACGTGGCGGCAGGCCAGCTCGAGCGCCGGCGCCGACGAGTCGACACTGGTGACCCGGGTGGCGCCGCCGGCCAGCGCGGCGAGCGAAAAGCCGCCCGTGTAGCTGTAGCAGTTCAACACCTCGGCGCAGCCGTGGCGGCGCACGGCGTCGGCGAAATGCTGGCGGTTGTCGCGCTGATCCAGGTAGGTGCCGGTCTTGTGGCCTTGCGCCACGTCGACGAGCAGTTGCCAGCCGTGCTCGCGGATCGTCAGCCGCGTGTCACCCTCGCCTCGCAGCCAGCCACTTTGCACGGCCAGCCCTTCGAGCGCGCACGCCGGCATCCGAGCGCTCGTACAGCCGGGTCAGTCCGGTGGCGGCGAGCAGCGCGTCGGCGATCACCGGCTTCCAGCGCTCGGTGCCGGCGCACAGGAACTGCGCGCTCAACACATCGGCGTAGCGGTCGACCACCAGCCCGGGCAGGCCGTCGGCCTCGCCATGCACCAGCCGCAGCGCATCGCTACCGATCGCCAGCCGTTGCCGCAGCGCCAGCGCCTGCTGCACGCGCCGCGCGAAGAACGCCGCATCGATGCGCTCGGCCTCGTCGAAACTCCAGACGCGCACGCGGATCGCGGACTGCGGGCTGCAGGCGCCCCAGCCGAGGAAGCGGCCGTCGTGCGCCTCGATGCGCACCGTCTCGCCGGGGTCGGCGCGGCCCTTGGCGATGCTGCCTTCGAACACCCACGGGTGGCGCTTCAGCAGCGAGCGCTCCTTGCCTTCGCGCAGGCGGATGGCCTTCACTTGCGCTTGGCCCGCGGGTGGGCGGCGTCGTAGACCTTGGCCAGGTGCTGGAAATCGAGCCGCGTATAGACCTGCGTGGTCGTGATGTTGGCGTGCCCCAGCAGCTCCTGCACCGCGCGCAGGTCGCCGCTGGACTGCAGCAGGTGCGATGCGAAGCTGTGGCGCAGCATGTGCGGGTGCACGTGCGTCGGCAGCCCGGCCTGCAGCGCCAGGGCCTTCAGTCGCGAACGCACCTGGCTGGCCGTCAGCCGCGTGCCGCGCCGGCTGACGAACAGCGCCGGCTCGTCGGCGCCGGCGACGCGCTCACGCACCGCCAGCCACGCACGCAGCGCAGCCAGCGACGCCGCGCCCACCGGCACGCTGCGCCGCTTGGCTCCCTTGCCCAGCACCTGCGCGCTGGCATCGGCGGCGTCGATCCAGCCGGCCGCCGCGTCGCCGGCACGCAGGTCCAGGCCCACCAGCTCGGCCACGCGCAGTCCGCTGCCATACAGCAGCTCGACCATGCAGTGATCGCGCGCACGCAGCGCCGGGTCGCCGGTGGTCGGCTCGAACGACGCCAGCGACACCGCCTGCTCGACCGACAGCGCCTTGGGCAGCGGCTTGCCGGCCTTCGGCGCGCGCACGCCTTCGACCGGGTTGCTGCGCACCTCGCCCTGGCGTCCCCACCAGCGGTACAGCCCGCGCCAGGCCGACAGGTGCAGCGCGATGCTGCGCGCGGCCAGCGGGCGCTCGCGCAATAGCGCGGCCCAGCGCCGCACGTGCATCGGCTGCACCTGCCGCAGCTCCACCTGCGCCTGCGCGGCCGCCTGCTGCAGCCGCAGCAGCGCGTCGTGCACCATCTTCACGCTGCGCGGCGCCAGCCGGCGCTCGACACGCAGATGTTCGATGTAGCGCTGCAGGTCGGGCGCCAGCGCCTCGGCGTCTTGCCGCACGGCGGAATCGACTCGCCGGTTCAGGCCAGCGCCGCGCATCCGGCGGCGCCGGACCGCCCGCGGTGCCCGCCCGAGGGGGCGCACGAAGCGCGCAGGGAGTGGTTCAATTCAGCAGCCGCGACAGGCTGGCGCTGCCCACCTCGCCGATGCGCGACAGGAACTCGGTGCCCATCTGCGCCGCATAGCGTGTCGGGTCGGGCGAGCCGAGCACCAGCAGGCCGTAGGCTTCATCGGCGCCGGACAGGCGCAGCGGCACCATTGCCATCGACGTGACGCCGGCGCCTGCGTCGAACCACTGTGCGGCCTCGAAGCCGGCGTTCGCGCCGCAATACGGCAGCGACAGGCTGGAGGCGAAGCTCTTCAGATCGCCGCTCACCGGCTGCGCCGCCGGCAGCGCGGCAAACGCCTCGGCCACGCCCCACACGCGCAGCGCGGCCTGCGGGATCTGGAAGCGCTGCTTCAGGTCGTCCAGCAGCACCTGCGGCAGGTCGGCCGGATCGGCCACGAGCAGCAGGCCCAGCGTCCAGTGATGCAGCCGGTCGGCGATGGCGACGTTGTCCTGGCCGTTGCGGATCATCTCGATGATCTTGTGCTCCAGCCCCTTGATGCGCTCGCGCAGCATTTCCATCTGCCGCTCCTGCAGCGACACCGCGCGCTGGCCGTGCGGGCTGGTCAGCTGCACGCTGGCCAGCAGCTCGGCATGGCGCTCGAAAAAGCCGGGCGTGTTCAGCAGGTAGTTGCTGATCTCGTTCTCGGTGATGCCCTGGATGCTGCTGCTCACAGTTGAATTTCTCCTTCGAAGACAGTGGTCGCCGGGCCGGTCATCAGCACCGGCCCGCCCATGCCGGCCCATTCGATGCTCAGGCGTCCGCCGCGCGTGTCGACCTCGACGCGGGGTTCCAGCCAGCCCAGGCGGATGCCGGCCACGACCGCGGCGCAGGCCCCGGTGCCACAGGCCAGCGTCTCGCCGGCGCCGCGCTCGAACACGCGCAGCGCGATCTGCGTGCCCGACACGACCTGCATGAAGCCGGCGTTGACACGCTGCGGGAAGCGCTCGTGCGCCTCGACGAGCGGGCCCAGCGAAGCGACGCCGGCCGTGCCCACGTCGGCGACGCGCTGCACCGCGTGCGGGTTGCCCATCGACAGCACCGCCACCTCGACCGCGGCATCGCCCAGCGCCAGCGGCCACAGCTCGAAGTCGCCCTCCCGGCGCGGCACCAGGCCGTGCGGCACGAAGGGGATGCGTGCAGCCTCGAACTCCGGCGCCCCCATGTCGACGGTGACGCGGCCGTCGTCGTGCCATTGCAGTTCGATCTGGCGGTTGACGGTCTCGACGCGGATGCGGCGCTTGTCGGTCAGCCCGCGCTCGCGCACGAAGCGCACGAAGCAGCGTGCGCCGTTGCCGCAATGCTCGACCTCGTCGCCGCTGGCGTTGAAGATGCGGTAGCCGAAGTCGACGCCCGGCGTGCGCGGCGGCTCGACGAGCAGGATCTGGTCGGCACCGACGCCGAAATGCCGGTCGGCGAGCGCGCGCAACTGCTCGGGGCCGAGGTCCAGCGGCGACTTCGTCGCGTCGAGCATCACGAAGTCGTTGCCCAGGCCCTGCATCTTGGTGAAGCGCAGTTTCATGCGCGGCGATTATCCGCGCGACCGATACAGGTCCGGCTCGCCCGCCGGCCGCGTCTTGAAGCGCTTGTGCACCCACAGGTACTGCGCCGGGTCGGCGCGCACCACCGCCTCGATCCACGCGTTCATGCGCCGCGCGTCGGCCAGCGCGTCGTCGCTCGGCCAATCGGTCCACGGCGCCAGGAAGCGCACGCGGTAGCCCTGGCCGCCGCCGAGCATCTGCGCCACCACCGGCTGCACCACCATGTCCAGCGCGCGCGCCATCTTCGACGGCGCCAGCAGCGTCGCCGCCGGGATGCCGAAGAACGGCACGAAGGCCGAATCCTTGGGCCCGAAATCCATGTCCGGCAGGTTGAAGAAGGCATGGCCGCGGCGGATCGCACGCAGCAGCGGACGCACCGTGTCCTGGCGCGCGAACAGCTCGCCCTGCCCGAAGCGCGAGCGGCCGCGCCGCATCGCCGCGTCGAACACCGCGTCGCTCTGCGCCTGGAAGACCGAGGCCACCGGCCGCGCCTGGAACAGCTGCGTGGCCACGCCGGCGACGTCCAGCGCCAGGAAGTGCGGCACCAGCCACATCACCGGGCGCTCGCTGCGCTCGGCCAGGTGCACGTCGCCCTCGACATGGATCA
This sequence comes from Rubrivivax sp., assembly GCA_035438245.1. Classification (GTDB taxonomy): domain Bacteria; phylum Pseudomonadota; class Gammaproteobacteria; order Burkholderiales; family Burkholderiaceae_C; genus Rubrivivax. The sequence goes on along the minus strand of DAORHX010000012.1, from coordinate 135 downwards.
GCCGCCGCAATCGCGCCGGGCTGGCGTACCACAGCAACGCGCGCTCGACCGCGCTGCGGCCCAGCCAGCGGAAGTGCTCGCGCAGCAGGCGGCGGCGCTGCAGCGCGCTCAGCCGGGGCAGGCACAGCTGCACGT
>DAORHX010000011.1:0-24088 GCA_035438245.1 Rubrivivax sp. | reverse complement strand
AGGCGCTGCGCGCCTCGCTGACGATGCGCGAGAAGGCGTGGAACACCGCGACCTCTTCGGTGCAGGGCGAGCGCAGATCCTCCAGCAGCAGCGCGCGGCCGGCCTCGTCGAGGTCGCGTCCGCGGCTGGCCATGATCTTGTCGACATAGCGCTGCGTCTCGGCAACCGGGTCGATGCGATCGACCTGCAGGCCGGGCACGTTGCCCTCGAGCGTGCCGGCCAGGTGCGCGGCCGGGTCGGTGGTGGACAGGTGCACGGTCTTGCCGCGGGCTGCCAGCGCCACGGCGAGCGCTGCGGCGATGGTCGTCTTGCCGACGCCGCCCTTGCCCATCACCATCACCAGGCCGCGGTCCTGCGTCGCCAGTTCGTCGGCCAGGGCGTGCAGGGACTGGGCATCGCTCGGCACAACCGAAGTGAGGGCGCTTGGACTCGGCGGTTCGGCCGCGGGATCGAGCAGGGCCCGCAGCGCGGGCAACCCGACCATGTCGAAGGGGCGCAGCGGCACGCGATCCTGGGGCAGGCTGGCCAAGCTCGCCGGCATTGCCGCGAGGGCCTGCTCGCCGAGCGACTGCAACGCGGCGGCCACGTCGTCATCGGCAGCGCTGGCGCGGAAGACGGCGTTGACCACCAGGCGCTGGTTGGTAAGGCCCAGGTCCAGCAGCTCGCCCTGCGTGCGTGCGGCCTCGCGCAAGGCCGCCGCATCGGCGCGCGTGACGAGCACGATGGCGGTGTGGCCGGGATCCGCCAGGGCCTGCAGGCCGGCACGGAAGCGCTGCTCCTGCATCTTCAGCCCCGAGTGCGGCCCCAGGCACGAGGCGCCGCGGTCGTTGCCTTCCAGGAAGCCGGTCCAGGCCTTCGGCAGGCTCAGCAGGCGCAGGGTGTGGCCGGTCGGTGCGGTGTCGAATATGACATGGTCGTAGCCGTCGGCGTCGCCGGCCAGCAGGCCGATGAACTCGTCGAAAGCGGCGATCTCGGTGGTGCAGGCCCCGGAGAGTTGCTCGCGCACCGTGCCGCGCTCGGCCTCGGTGCTGCCGCTAGGCATCTGGTCGATCACGCGCACCCGGTAGGCTTCGGCGGCCGCCTCGGGGTCGATGTTCAGCGCATCGAGCCCCGCCGCACCGGGGATGGCCCGCGGCTGGTCCGATAGCGCCACGCCCAGCATCTCGTCGAGGTTGGAGGCGGGATCGGTGCTGATGAGCAGCACCCGCCGGCCCGCATCGGCGAGCGCGAGCGCGCAGGCGCAAGCCAGCGAGGTCTTGCCGACGCCCCCCTTGCCGGTGAAGAACAGGAAACGTGGCGCATCCTGCAGCAGCGACAGCGTGGCGTGGTGCGAGGGAGGCTTCGTGGCGTTCATGCGTGGATTGCCCGTGGGGCAGGGGCGGGCGCTCTGTACACCGGCGCGAAGCCACCCTGAGGCGTGCGGAAGTTGGTGGTCTGGCCCTGGTACAGGCGCGCAGCCACCCACTGCACCTGCCCGTCGTAGACGTAGTTGCGCAGGTCGTACTTCAGCGTGACGGCTTGCGTGTCGCTGCGCGTGACTCGCTCGCCGGGAGGGACCAGTTGCTGGGCCACATAGTCGCCGGCCAGGATGTCTTGCCAGACCCGCCGGGTCAGCTTGTCGCCACGGTAGGCGGCGCGGCCGCCGAAGCCGCTGGCCGGCTTGAAAAACCATTGGCGGCGCTGCGACCACAGCGTCTCGGCATCCTGTGAGCGAACGATGCGCGTGCGCGGCACCGTACCGAGCAGCAGCTCACGCGTGCCTGCAGGGACCCCGAGGTCCAGCAGCGCGTCGTTGTCGCTGAGCAGGGCCAGATGGCGCTTGTCCGCGTAGAGCGCATGCGCGCGCGGGTGGGGCGTGACGACCGCTGCACCGCCCAGGTAGGCGTCGCGCAGCGGCGCCACGTCCGTGCCCGCCAAGGCGAAGTCGGTCAGCCGGTTGTAGACGAGGTCGATGACACCGTTCGCATCGCGCAGGACGTGGCCGTCGAAGTGCAGCGCCGACGGATCGAGCACCACCGCGTCGATCCCGTGCTGGCGGAACAGTCGCTGGAAGAGCAGGAACTCCGGGTAGAGGTACTGTTCGGCCGGGCGGTGATCGACGATGGCGATGCGGCGCAGCGGCCGACCGAGGTCGGCCAGGCGCCATTCGTCGGCGAACATCGCAACGATGTCCTGCTCCAGCGCATTGGCCGAGCGCGGCAGCGGCAGCAGCCTCTGCACCGCATCACAGCAGGCGCGCTGCGCACGCGCGGCCACCGCGTTCAGCATCGCGCCGCCGGCGTTGGTGTTGATCTCGATGAGGCCCAGGCGGTCGCCGTCGAGGTGGAAGTCGTAGCCGAAGAAGACGCCGCGTGTGCCTTGGGCGAGATGGCGGGCAATGGGCGGCGCGTCGGCCAGCACGCGGTCCTGCCAGGCGGGCAGGGCCACCACCGACTCGACGGCCTGCACGACCTTAGCCATGCGCTCGAGTTGGGCACCGTCGACGAATACAGGATGCGCGGCGAATGCATGAGGGCAACGCTCGCGCACCAGCGCGTCGAGGTCGACGTCGTCGGCCGGGGCGGCCAGCGCACGAGACAGGGCAGCATCGTCGAGCCCGATGCAGACGCAGTCGCGGTTCAGCGCCGTCATGGCATCACCGGGGTGTCGCGTGCGTGCCGCGCTCGTACCAGCCCTTGCTCTGGTTGACCACGCGAACCACCAGCAGCATCACCGGCACCTCGATCAGCACGCCGACCACCGTGGCCAGCGCCGCGCCGGACTCGAAGCCGAACAGGCTGATCGCCGCGGCCACCGCCAGCTCGAAGAAGTTGCTCGCGCCGATCAGCGCCGACGGGCAGGCCACGCTGTGCGATTCGCCGAGCCGGCGGTTCAACCAGTACGCCAGCGCCGAGTTGAAGAACACCTGGATCAGGATCGGCACCGCCAGCATCGCGATCACCAGCGGCTGCTTCAGGATGGCCTCGCCCTGGAAGGCGAACAGCAGCACCAGCGTGGCCAGCAGGGCGGCGATCGACCACGGGCCGATTTTCGCAAGCGCGGCATCGAAGAATGCCTGGCCCTTCGCCAGCAACGCCTTGCGCCAGGCCTGGGCGATCAGCACCGGGATCACGATGTAGAGAGCCACCGAGGTCAGCAGCGTGTCCCACGGCACCGTGATCGACGACAGGCCCAGCAGCAGCGCCACGATGGGCGCGAAGGCGAACACCATGATGGTGTCGTTCAGGGCGACCTGGCTGAGCGTGAAGAGCGGGTGACCGCCGGTCAACCGGCTCCACACGAACACCATCGCTGTGCACGGCGCGGCGGCGAGCAGGATCAGGCCGGCGATGTAGCTGTCGAGCTGTCCCGCGGGCAGGTAGGGGGCGAAGACCTGGCGGATGAAGATCCAGCCCAGCAGCGCCATCGAGAAGGGCTTGACGGCCCAGTTGACGAACAGCGTGACGCCGATGCCGCGCCAGTGCTGCTTGACCTGATGCAACGCGCCGAAGTCGACCTTCAGCAGCATCGGGATGATCATTACCCAGATCAGCGCGCCCACGGGCAGGTTGACCTTGGCGACCTCCATGCAGCCGATGGCCTGGAACGGGCCTGGCAGCCATTGACCGAGGGCGATGCCGACGACGATGCAGAGGAAGACCCAGACGGTGAGGTAGCGCTCGAAGACGCTCATGGGCGCCGGCGTCTCAGTGCGAGCTGCAAGCGTTGTCGTGGTCATGTCAGCTCCTGCCGATCTCGATCAGCGCGGCGTGCAGCGCGCTGCGGTCCATCGTCTCCAGCGGCAGCGCGAGCAGCTGCAGCATGCGGTAGCCGATGGCCTGGCGCGTCAACTCGAACGCGCGGCGCTTGCCCGCATCGCCGCCTTCGGCGTTCGACGGATCGGGGTAGCCCCAGTGCACCTTGACGGGTTGGCCACCCGAGCCGCCGAAGAAAACGGGGCACTGCTCGGCGGCGGCGCTGTCGCAGACGGTGATGACGATGGACAGCGGCGGCGCGCCATCGCGGCTGAACTCGTCCCAGCTCTTGCTGCGGTAGCCGGCGGTGGTGATGCCGGCGTTCTCGAGTGCCTCGATCGCGAACGGATTGATGCGGCCGCTCGGGGCGCTGCCGGCGCTGTGCGCCCGGACATCCCTGCCGAGCCTGGCCGCAAGGTGGTTGAGCATCCCCTCGCTCAGCACGCTGCGCGCCGAGTTGTGGGTGCACAGGATCAGGACATGGGTCGTCATGGTTCAGCGGCTTCCGATACCCTTGATCTCCTTCTGGATCGCCATGCGGTCCAGGCTGGCCAGTGGCAGCGACAGCATCAGCTGGATGCGACGCTTCATCGTGATGAAGGTGTCGAGAAAGGCCTTCTCGCGCACTGCCTCGTCGCCCTGGACCGCGGCGGGGTCGGGCAGGCCCCAGTGCGCGGTCATCGGCTGGCCAGGCCACACCGGGCAGACCTCGCCGGCGGCCTGGTCGCAGACCGTGAAGACGAAGTGGAGTTCAGGTGCGTCCGTGCGCGCGAACTCTTCCCAGCTCTTGCTGCGGAATCCGTCGGTCGGGATGCGGTGGGTCGCCAGGGTCTTGAGCGCCAGGGGATGCACCGTGCCCTTCGGATGGCTGCCGGCGGACCAGGCCTTGAAGCGGCCTTGGCCCAGCTCGTTCATCAACCCTTCGGCGATCACCGAGCGTGCCGAGTTGCCGGTGCAGATGAACAGCACGTTGTAGGTCTTGTCGTCCATGGGTGGCTCAGCAGCAGGAGTTCGAGGGCTTGACCGGGACGCCGATCGGCTTGCCCCGGGGCGTGGGGGCGCAGCAGGCCGAGGCGGCGGCGGGAGTCTGCGGCATCTCGGGCGTGCAGCACGCGGAGGCAGGGTTCGTCGGCTGCCCTTGGCTGAAGACAGGGATGCTGCCCAGGGTGTGGAAGTGCTCCCAGGCGATGCCCTGCGGGTCGGTGACCCAGTGCTTCTCGCTGCGCGCGTAGCAGCAGGTGGTCTCGCCTTCATCGAGCAGCGCCATGTCGGCCGACTCGGCGCGCGCCTTCATGTCGGCCAGTTCCGCCGGATCGTCGGTCTGGAAACCGAGGTGGTCGATGCCGGGTCGAGCCCCGCGCGTGGAGATCGCGAAGTTGATGCGCGGGTCGTCGAGCATCCACTTGGCGTAGTCGCTCTCGACGCGGGTGGGCTCGGCGGCGAACAGCTTCGAGTAGAAGCCGATGCTCCGGGCGAGGTCTTCGACGTGCAGGTGGACGTGGAATCGCTTCATGACGGCCTTTCGGGTCAGCAGGTGGTGCGGCGTTTGCCGCTGCGGGGCGAGCAGGACTGGCCCAGGCAGCAGTGGTCGGTGAGGTAGGCGAGCAGCTCGTTCATGCGCGCCAGCGCCGGGCGGTAGTGCAGGTTGCGGCCGTCGCGTTCGACGCTCACCAGGTCGGCGTGCACGAGTTCCTTGAGATGGAAGGACAAGGTGGAGCCGGGGATGTCGAGCATCGCGGACAGGGCGCTCGGGGTCATGCCCTCCGGACCGGCACCGACCAGTGCGCGGAAGACGCGCAGGCGGGCGTCCTGGGCGAGAGCGGCAAGGGCTGCGACGGCGGCTTTCTCGTTCATGATTCCAAGCATATAGAAATATGGGAGAGTGTCAAGGCTGCGGCGATCGCCCGGCGGGCGGTGCGCTCGCGCCTGGAGCCGCGCGCGGGCCTACTTCCGACGCGGGTGCGGGAGTTCCTCGAGGACCTCGCGCGTCAGTTCCCGGATCCGGTCCTTGAGCTGCCCGAGAACCCTCCTGCCCAGGGCCGTGGCGCGGTAGTACTTGCGCGCCTTGCCGTCCACCACCGAGTGCTCGCAGCGAAGGTAGCCGGCCTGCTCCAGGGCGTGAAGGATCGGGTACAGCGTGCCCGGGCTCAGCTCGTAGCCGTGCTCGCGCAGCTCCTCGATCATCTCGAGGCCGAAGATGCGGCCCTTCGCGGCGTGGTACAGGATGTGCACGCGCACGAAGCCGAGAAAGGTGTCGCGGAAGATGTCGCCCAAGCTGCGTTCCTGCGTCGCGTCGGTCTTCGGGGGCAGACGCGCTTCGTGGGGTAATCGTATTTTTCCTGCAGATTGACACGCTGGCCCACAAAAACTATAGGCGCGACAACCACTTGCAAAACCGGCCGTCGCGGACCCCTTGTGCTTTCGGTGCAGATTGACACGCTTCGACCTGCCGCAGCCGATCACACCACCGGCGCCTCGAACGCCCCACCGATCTGCTTCGCCCGGCGAACATCGTCCGAGTGCAGGTACATGGACGTGGTCGACAAGGAAGCGTGACGCAAGTTGTCTCGCACTGTCGTCAACTCGGCGCCTCGCTGTAGCGCATGTGTTGCGTGCGTGTGGCGCATCCAGTGCGGCGTGGCCCGCCGCAGCTTCTCGGCCAGCGCTGGATTCGTATCGGCCAGGACATCCGCCGTCGTCGCAAAGAACCTCTTCACGATCGCCCACAGCCGCTTGGACGTGATGCCGGCCTCGCCATCGAGGGTGCCGAGCAACGGCGTGGCCGGGTGCCACTTCGCTGGCGTCACGGGGAGGCCGCGCTGAGCCAGGTGCCTGTCAAGAGCTCCGCGTGCCAGTCCCGGCAGTACCACCTTGCCGGCCTTGCTGCCCTTGCCGACCACGCGCAGCCAGTGATCGCCGTGCGCGTCGACCTCTAGGGCCCCCAGCGTGGCGTGCACCAACTCGCCGGCACGCAGCCCCGTGCTGTAGCTGAAGTCGATCAGGAAACGAAGCCTTTGGGCGGCGCTCGGCTGCCAACCGTATGACCACTCCAGGCCTTCGGCGACCGTCCGCACGAGCCTCCACTCCCCTTCGGAGAAGGATCTTGTTGTGTCCAGGGTCGCATGCTTGGCTCCGCGGACCTTGATGCCCGCGAAGGGATTGGCCAGTACGTACCGCTGCTCGATCAACCACCGGAACATCGAGCTCAGCACGGACAGCGCATAGGCCCTGGAGCGCGTGGATAGCCCGTCGGCGAACGGCCGCCACTCAGTGGAGGTGCGGGGCGCCGCTGGCCCGATCCAACGCGCTCTCGGCGAGGGCTGTCGCAGGAAGGCTCGATACGCCACGGCATCCTCGGTGGCCAGCGAGGACAGTGCGACGCCGCGCTCGACGATGGCCCACAGGATCAGCCGTTCGGCTTCCTTGCGGTAGGCCCGCTGCGTTGCAGGCGCTTCGTGCAGCGACAGCCAAGCCTGGACCGCGTCGTAGTCGTTGTTCGCCCGCAGGACGCACGACGCGCGCGGCGCACGATGCAGGCCCATGGTGCCGTCGACCTCATGGGGCACGACGATCTTCTCCCAGGGAACCACATCCGATGGCGCGCTGGTGACCAGCAGCGCGCGAGCACGGTCAGTCAGGTCTTCATGCGCAGCGAAGAAGCCCTCGATCCGGCGCGCACCGGCCACGCCAAGCCCGTCGATGCCGACCCACCAACGTTTGCGGCGCGGTACTCGAAGCGTGAGGTCGGCCAGGGTCTTGATGCCAGCCCTGCGCAGGACTGCGGCGACGCGGGGCTCGAGCCAGTCGTCGACCCCGTCGCCGATCAGGGGCACGGGAACGGCTGCGCTGCGCAGCTGTTCCATGGCGGCAGCCACGGCGCGCGCGGCCGCGGGGCCTTTGCGGGCAGGTCCGGTGAAGTGCTTTGCAAGGTCATCACGGTGGCGTGACTTGGCGAAGGCCGCGACTTCACGACGGATCGCCCCGATGAGGCCGCGCGACGATTGACCGGGGGGCCGGGCTTCGCTGAGGTACCGCGTCACAGCATCCTTCGACGACAGACCCTCGTGCCAGGCGCGCAGTGCAGCAAGCGACGCCGCGTCAGGCAGCGACACCGGCGTTGCGGTTACAGACAGGCCCATTTTCACCGCAGGAAGTTTACGCCACTGGCATGGGTATACCGCTAAGGATAGTTATCGGCATAGCTTTGACAAAGCTCCCTCACCCCACGCTTGCACCGCCGGGTTCGGGCCTGGCCCGCCCCTGGCCAGCACGAGCGGGGAATCACCGCGGCCGTCACCTGTCGACGTTGCCGGCAATCTTCGTTTGCCGCATTTGCTCTGTTGGCTGGATTTGCGTAGAATCCGCCCATGAGCACCGATCTCAGCACACCCGTCCTTCTGCGCCGCATCGCGCGGCTTGAGGCCACCGTTGGGCGCCTCAGCGAAGACCTCGGCACTCTTCGCTCTGCGGTCAGCAAGCAGGGGCTTCAACTGCCGAGGACACGGGGCGTTCGAGCCCGGGAGGCGCATGCCGACGCTCCCGCCGCGGATACCCTGCATGCTCAGGCCACCGGCGGCCTGGCGGGTGCCACCGCGCGCGGCGAGGCTGCGCGTGTTCAGTGGGTCAAGGATGGCCTCGTCGTGCCCGGTGAGCAACTCGCGCAAGCCTGGGGGCTCACCCGTCAGGCTTTGGCGCCGGCCGCAGACCGGGGTGAGGTCTTCGCGGTGAAGGTCGGCAATCGGCTTTACTACCCGCAGGCATTCCTCGGGATGGACCGCGAGGCCGTGGCAGTCATCTGCCGGGCACTCGGCGACCTCGGCGCCAGCGAGAAGCTGATGTTCTGGCTGCGCGAGCACGGCGCCCTCGCCGGAAAGAGCGTGGCCGCCGCGCTGGAGGCGGGGACTGCCTTGGCCAAGGTGGAGCGCTTGGCCAAGGCATGGGCGCGCGAGCGAGGTGCCTCGCGTGTCTCTGCGGCTGCCTGATCGCGGTTCGTTCGAGGATCTGCTTCGACCGACCAGGGTCGACGTCGCTTCGCTCGTGCGGCTGAGCCGGTATCCGGCTACCGAGCCGTACTGGTCGGCCGGGGTCTACCGTTTCGACGATCCCGCTCCTGGCAGTGCCGGCGCGTTCGGCACCTGCTACACCGCCAGCACTATCGAGGTAGCTTTTGCGGAGAGCGTCATCCATGAATGCGGGCGGTTCGTCAGAGGCAGCTACGAGGTGCCGGCCGCAGAAATCACCGAGCGCTCGGTCGTGCGGTTTGCCTGTGAACGGCGCAAGTCGCTGGTATTGGCTGACCTGACCGGGGCGGCGCTCAAGGCCCTGGGGCTGAACAACGACATCAGTGCATCCGCCGACTACACGGCGAGCCAGGCTTGGGCGCGAGCGATCCACGGTGCGAGTCCGCGCTGGGATGGAATCCGGTACGTGTCGCGGCAGATGAACAAGGGGTTCGCATACGCCATCTTCGAGCGCAGTGGGCTGCGCAAGCTGCGAGCCGAGAAGCTCAGGGCGCGGCAGGTCGATGACCTCTGCAATCGGTTCAACGTCACCGCGGTCTGACGGCGCCGCAGTCGGAATGCCAAGGTCGGCGACCTGGTGTAGACCGGCCGTTCGTCGGCGAAAGCCGGTCGGCTCCACTCGGCCAGGAGCCGCCGTTCGTCCCGCGGCCAGACAGCCGACGGTCGATCCGCCAGGGGTGAGCCTGTGCCCGATTTGGAGGCTGCGCTTGCGGCGCAGCCGCGTGGGTGCCGTCCGGAGAAGTGCTTTCAGCAGAACGTCACTTGGCGCAGCAAGTTCGGTTGAGTTGCAGCGTCGCGCTCAATTGACCAAAGACCCCTGAAAAGCACTTCTCCTAGGGAAGGGGCGCCGCGGGCGGGAAGCCAGCCACAGGGGCAGACTGGCACTTGCGCTGGACCCGCACGCGGTCTCCGACAAGATCCGAGAGGACGTGGGAGACCCATAGGGCCATTGACACCCACCGGCAATCGGCGCTGCCAATGCCTAGATGGTAGGAATAGATATTCCTAAATGAGTAGCGTATACTTCAAACATGTGGAGCGCGCTTTTCCTCACCCTGCCCACGCAGCCAAACGCCGTGCGCCTGCGCGTCTGGCGCTCGCTGAAGACTCTGGGATGCGGGTCATTGCGCGATGGTGTCTATGTCCTGCCCCACGCTCAGTCCGCCTTGTTCGACGCCATAGTGGTGGAGGTTCGCGAGCACGGCGGCCAGGCAAGCGTGCTCGATTTGTCTGCGCGTGACGAGGCCCAGCAAGCCGAAATCCTGGCACTGTTTGATCGTGCAGAGGCCTATGGCCAATGGCGCTTGGAAGCACAGGCACTGCTCACAGCCATTCCCGGACTTGTGGAGACCGATGCACGGCGTCGCTGGCGTGGCATCGCCGAGGCCCTGCAGGCGCTCCGGCGCATCGACTATTACCCGGGCGCCGCCGCCGGGCAGGCGCAGGCCGAACTCGACACCCTGCGCCAAGCGCTCGATGCGCGCTTCTCGCGTGGCGAGCCGGTGCCGCGGGCGCCGCATGGCATTCCACGCCTGGACCCGCGCAAGTTCCAGGGCAAGCGTTGGGTCACGCGCGCGCGGCCCTGGGTCGACCGCCTGGCCTGCGCCTGGCTGATCCGCCGCTTCATCGACCCGGAGGCGCAGTTTGTCTGGCTGGCCGACCCAGCCGGTGCCACCCCTGCGCCACGCGGCGCGCTGGGCTTCGACTACGACGGCGCGCGCTTCACGCACGTCGGCTCGCGTGTCAGCTTCGAAGTGCTGGCGGCCAGCTTTGGCCTGGACGCGGACCCGCGGCTGCAGCGCATCGCGCGTGCCGTGCACTTCCTCGACATCGGCGGCATTCCAGTGCCCGAGGCTGCTGGGCTGGAGGCCGTGCTGTCCGGCCTACGCGCGGTCCACGCCGATGACGATCAACTGAATCTGGCTGCGGCGACCTTGTTCGACGCGCTCTACGCCGCACCTGGACAACCGACATGAGCACTGCCACGACACCCATCTCCGGGGAGCCTGCTGCTCCCGCTGCCGCACCGGCTGCGGTGAGCTTTGCCGAGGCCTTCCGCTTCTGGCTCAAGCTGGGCCTCATCAGTTTCGGCGGCCCGGCCGGGCAAATCGCGATCATGCATACCGAGCTCGTCGAGCGCCGGCGCTGGATCAGCGAGCAGCGCTTCCTGCACGCGCTGAACTACTGCATGCTCCTGCCCGGTCCGGAGGCGCAGCAACTAGCCACCTACATCGGCTGGCTGATGCACCGCACCTGGGGCGGCATCGTGGCGGGTGCGCTGTTCGTGCTGCCCTCGCTCTTCATCCTGATCGCGCTGAGCTGGATCTACCTGCGCTTTGGCGACGTGCCGCTGGTGGCCGGCATCTTCTACGGGCTCAAGCCGGCGGTGACGGCGCTGGTGCTGCACGCGGCGCAGCGCATCGGCACGCGGGCCTTGAAGAACCGCTGGATGTGGGGCATCGCGGCGGCCTCATTCATCGCGATCTTCGCCTTCGACACGCCATTCCCGGCGATCGTGCTGGCAGCCGGTCTGATCGGGCACTTCGGCGCCCGCCGCTGGCCGCACGTGTTCGCCCTCGGAGGTGGCCATGGCAGTGCCAAGGCCAGCTACGGACCTGCGCTGATCGACGACCACACGCCAACGCCAGCGCACGCGCGCTTCTCCCGCAGCCACCTGGCCAAGGTGCTGGCAGCGGGCCTCGGCCTGTGGCTGCTGGCGATGGCGGCGCTTGTCGCAACGAACGGCCTGCAGGGCACGCTGACGCAGATGGGCTGGTTCTTCACCAAGGCAGCGCTGCTGACCTTCGGCGGTGCCTATGCGGTGCTTCCTTACGTGTACCAAGGGGCGGTCGAGACCCACCAGTGGCTCAGCGGCCCGCAGATGATCGACGGCCTTGCGCTCGGCGAGACCACCCCCGGGCCGCTGATCATGGTGGTGGCCTTCGTCGGTTTCGTCGGGGGCTGGCTGAAGCAGGCACTGGGGCCCGACGCATTGTTCTTGGGTGGCGCGCTGGCCGCCACGGTGGTGACCTTCTTCACCTTCCTGCCGTCGTTCATCTTCATCCTCGCCGGTGGTCCGGTGGTCGAGGCCACGCACGGCAAGCTGGGCTTCACGGCACCGCTGTCGGCGATCACGGCCGCCGTAGTGGGTGTCATCCTCAACCTCGCGATGTTCTTCGCCTACCACGTGCTCTGGCCGCAAGGCTTCAGTGGGCGCTTCGATGCGGTGTCGGCCGCCATTGCCGTGGCGGCAGCCATCGCACTGTTCCGCTTCAAGGTCGGCGTGATGCCTTTGCTCGGTGCCTGCGCGGCGGCCGGGCTGGGCTTCAGCTGGCTGCTTCCCCTGTTGCGCTGAAGGAGTTGCCATGGACGCTCGCACCCAGGACTTGCCATTCGATCCGGCGGCGCTGCACCGCCTGTCGCCGGGGCTGATCACCAGCCACCACAAGAACAACTACGGCGGCGCGGTCAAGCGGCTCAATGCGATCCGCGCCCAGCTCACATCGATGGCATTCGCGACGGTGCCCGGTTTCCAGCTCAACGGCATCAAGCGCGAGGAACTGATCGCCACCAACTCGATGCTGCTGCACGAGCTGTATTTCGGCAGCCTGGGCGGTGACGGCGTGACGATGGAGCCAGCGATGAAGCTGGCGCTCGAAGCCAACTTCGGCAGCGTCGACCGATGGCGCGAGGAATTCGTCACCATGGGCAAAGCCCTGGGCGGTGGCTCGGGATGGGTGCTGCTGGTGTTCCAGCCGCGCGAGGGTTCGCTCGTCAACCAATGGGCCGCCGACCACACCCATGCGGTGGCCGGCGGCGTGCCGATCCTGGCGTTGGACATGTACGAGCATGCCTACCACATGGACTACGGCGCAGCAGCCGGCGCCTATGTCGACGCGTTCATGGGCAACATCGATTGGGCGGGCGCGTACGGTCGCTACCAGCGAGCCGTGCATGACGCCAGCGAGCCTTTCGGTGCTGCACAGGACGAGATCGCCGATGCGGTGTTGCTCGATGTGCGCCGCGCAGGCGTCTTCGCGAATGCGCAGACGATGCTGCCGGGAGCCCGCTGGTATGACCCGGCGGCCGTGGGTCGCTGGGCCGCCGAGTTGCCGGCCGACCGCGAGGTGGTCGTCTACTGCGTCTACGGTCACGAGGTCGGCCGCGCCACCGCAATGCGACTGCGCGCCGCCGGGCTCAACGCACGCTACCTGCGCGGCGGCATCGACGGCTGGCAGGCCGCAGGCCGGCCGACACATCCCAAAGGAGCATCGACATGAAGTGGATCACCCGTGAACGCCCCAAGATCGACCGCATCGCCTGCCCTTGGCTGGTGACAAGGTTCGTCGATGCGCAGCCCGAGTTCCTGTACGTGCCTGGGGCCGACGTGATGCGCATCGCGCAAGAGACCGGCGCGACGCCCTATGACGTGCCCAACGTCGAGCTGGGCCATCACGGCGAGCTCTGCAGCTTCGACGCCTTCATCGCCAAGTACGAATTGCGCGATGCGGCACTGGCTAAGCTGGCGCTGATCGTGCGGGCCGCCGATTGCGGTCACCCGGAGACGGCGCCGGAGGCTGCCGGCCTGCTGGCCGTGTCGCGGGGCTTGTCGCTGAACTACACCGACGACCACGCCATGCTGGCGCAGGGCCTGGTGCTCTACGACGCGCTGTACGCGCACTGTGCCGGCCAGCCGGTTGGCCAGGTGTTGATGCCGCTCAAGCGCTGAGATGGATGTTGCCCGGCGCGAGTTGCGGCGCTTGCTGCTGGCCCGTGCGCTGCGTGCATTGGCCGATGGTTATGTCGCGGTGCTGTTGCCCGCCTATCTGCTGGCGCTGGGCCACCAGGCCTGGGCCGTGGGCCTGATCAGCAGCGGCACCTTGCTGGGGTCGGCCGTGGCGACGCTGGCACTGGGTGCCTTCGGGCACCGCTGGCCTGTTCGGCGCCTGCTGACCATGGCCGCACTGCTGATGGCGATCACGGGGGCCGCATTCGGTTCGGCGTCAGGCTTCTGGCCGCTGCTGGTGATTGCGTTCGTCGGCACGCTGAACCCGAGTGCGGGGGATGTCAGCGTCTTCCTGCCGCTGGAGCATGCGCGGCTGGCTACGCTGTTCGAGGGCGACGCGCGCACGCGAGCTTTTGCGCGCTACACCATCGTCGGATCGCTGTCGGCGGCCTTCGGCGCCCTGCTGGCCGGGCTGCCGGCCTGGCTGGCTGCCGCGCAGCAGGTGGACCCGCTGGCCACCATGCGGGCCATGTTCGTGCTCTACGGTGCGGTTGGTCTTGGCGTGTGGGCCTTGTATCGCGGGCTGCCCGCCGAAGCCGGCCACGCGGGCCATGCCGGCCAGGTGCAGAGTGCGCCGCTGGGGGCGTCGCGGCCGGTCGTGCTGCGCCTGGCGCTGCTGTTCAGCGTCGATGCCTTTGCCGGCGGGCTGGTCGTCAATGCGCTGCTGGCGCTGTGGCTGTCCACACGCTTCGGCCTCTCGTCGGCGCAGGCCGGCGCCTTCTTCTTCTGGGCCGGCCTGCTGACCACGGCCTCGCAGTGGCTCGCCCCCAAGGTGGCCGAGCGCATCGGCCTGCTCAACACCATGGTGTTCACGCACATCCCGGCCAACCTGTGCCTGATCGGCGCGGCCTTCTCACACACGTTGCCGCTGGCCCTGGCGCTGCTGTTTCTGCGCAGCGCGCTGTCGCAGATGGATGTGCCCACACGCTCGGCCTTCGTGATGGCCGTGGTGACACCCGCCGAGCGCCCTGCGGCCGCCAGCTTCACGGCCGTGCCCCGCAGCCTGGCCGCGGCGCTGAGCCCGACCCTGGGCGGGGCCCTGTTCGCCGCGGGCTTCATGGCCCTTCCACTGGCTTTGTGCGGCGCCTTGAAGATCGGCTACGACCTGGCGCTGTGGGCGGCATTCCGCAGCCACGCAGGCCACAACCGATGAGCGCCCGCGTTCTGGTCATCGAGGACGAGGCCCGCGTCGCGCAGGCCATCGAGCGCGGGCTGGCCGCCTCGGGGTTTGACGTCGTCGTGGCCATCACGGGCGAAGAGGGCTACTTCCTGCTGTCATCGCAGGCCTTCGACCTGGTGATCCTGGACCTGATGCTGCCGGGCCGCGACGGCCTGGAGATCCTGCGCACGGTGCGACGGCAGGGCTCGACCGTGCCCATTCTCATCTTGTCTGCGCGCGACACGGTGGCCGACCGGGTGAACGGGCTCGAACTGGGCGCAGACGATTACTTGGTCAAACCCTTCGCGTTCGAGGAACTGCTGGCGCGCATCCGCGTGCTGTTGCGCCGTGGGCACGTGCACGACGTGCTGCGAATGACGGTGGCAGACCTCGAACTCGACCGCATGACACGCCGGGTCACCCGCGCCGGGGCGGGTGTGGACCTCACGGCCCGCGAGTACGAACTGCTCGAGTACCTGATCCTGAACCATGGCCGCGTCGTGTCGCGCGAGATGCTGGTGCGGGACGTCTGGCACGAGGTGCAGCGCGCGACGCCGCTCGACAACGTGATCGACGTGCACATCGCGCGGCTGCGCAAGAAGATCGATCAGGGTCAGCGCCAGCCGCTCATCCACACGCTGCGCGGCGTGGGTTTCATGCTCGGTGAGTCGCCGCCTTGACGGGCCGTTCGAATGCACGCCTCGGCCCGAACCTGAACAAGACTTCAGGAACTTGTCAGCCACTGCCATTTCCGCGCCACCTAGCATCGGCTGCGACATCGAGTGGGCTCGGTGCCATGGCACCCCGAGTGCCGCTCAAGAGCGAGGTTTTTCGAATGTTCCCGATCTCGAAGTCATGGGGCCGGCAGGCCCTGATCGTGGGCTGCGCCGCGGTGGTGCTGCCCGTTGCAGCGCAAATGGCAGGCCAGGACACCGTCCAGCGCACGCCGATCGAAACCCTGGCCATCACCGGCCAGACCGGCCGCGTCGAGTCGGGGCAGAAGTTCTTCGGCGACGCCAAGTACGCCGGCAGCGACAGTTGCAAGGCCTGCCACCCCAAGCAGCAGGCCGAATGGACCGAAACCTGGCACGCCAAGATGGAGCGCTGGCCCAGCCCTTCGGTCGTCATCGCAGATTTCGGTGACCGCGTGATTACCTACAAGGACATCACGGTCAAGGGCAAGGACGGCAAGGAGCAGAAGCTGAGCTTCCAGGTCAAGGCCCATCGCCAAGGCGACACATTCCTGTTCACGGTGCTGGACAAGGACAGCCCGGCCAACAACCAGACTTTCGAGATCGCCAAGGTACTGGGCGGCAAGTGGGACCAGCACTACGAGATCAAGGTCGGCGACAACTACTTGCCCGCGCCGATCCGCTGGTCGGTGGCTGCCAAGGACTGGCTGACGAGTTCCTACCGACCCTATGAGTGGGTGACGCTGGATGGCACCGCCGACGGCCGGCCGCTGAAGCTGGACGAACTGCCCAAGGGCCGCTTTGCCGAGGCCAAGTGCTCCGGTTGCCACACCACCGGCTTCGACTTCTACAAGGACGCCACGGCGGGGCACTGGAAGGCCAAGGAAAACGGCAAGGGCGAACTGGGCATCGCCTGCGAACGTTGCCACGGCCCGGCCAGCAAGCACGTGGCCGAGGCCGAGGCCGCCAGCCAGGCGGGCAAGAAGCTCGAAGCGGCGGCCACCACCATCGTGCATCCGCTCAAGGACCTGAACGCCCTGCAGCAGACCCAGGTCTGCGCACAGTGCCATGGCCGCAGCACGAACAAGACGACGGCGGACGCAGCGTTCCAGCAAGGCTTCCGGCCCGGCGACGTGGACATGACCAGCCGTGCGCGGTTCTGGAGCTACTCCGGCACCTCCAATCCCGACGAGTACAAGTACTTCTGGCCCAACGACTGGGCCAAGCGCAACCGCCAGCAGTCGCAGGACTTCCAGAAGAGCGCGCACGCCAACAAGGCCGGCATGAGCTGCATGACCTGCCACACCTTCCACGGCAAGGCCGAGCCGGCACAGCTGCGCGAGAAGCCCGAAGCGCTGTGCACCAGCTGCCACACCAATGCTTCCTACGCCAAGCGCGGCAACGCCGAGATGTATGCCGGCAGCCCCATGCAGAAGGCCGGCGTGCAATGCGTCGATTGCCACATGCCGAAGATCGGCTACCGCTCCGACAAGACGGCCTCCGGTCCGCACCAGTGGGACACGTCCTCGCACACCTTCATGGTGGCCACCCCGGCCATGGAGAAAGCGCAAGGCATCCGCAGCGCCTGTGCCAGCTGCCATGAAGGCAGCGGGCGCAAGATGGCCAGCGGCGTGCAGGCACCGGCCTTCGACACCAACACGCTGGACATCATCCTGAAGCAGAAACAGTCTACGACACGTGCCGACATCGACGAGGTCGAAAAGCTGCTGTCCCAGGTGCCCGCCAACCGGCCTGCAGCCACCAGGCTGGCCGATGAGGCACGCGGCAAGATCAACCTGGTGTTGCTGGACGGCAGCCTCAGTTTCCACAACCAGGCCAAGGCGATGACCTACATCGCCGACGCCAAGAAGCTGGCGCAGCGGGCCGTGAAGGCGCGCTAGTCAGGCCGGCCCGTGCGCGCTGACCCCTCGTCGACGGCCGCGCCGCCAGGGCCCTGACTCCCTGGATGGCGTTGCAGCGTTCACCGATCGCGGCGTGGCGCAGGCTGGGCCTGCGCACCCGCCTGTCGGTCGGTTATGCAGTCAGCTTGAGCCTTTTGTTGTTCGTCTATGCGGCGCTGGTCTACGCGGTGGCCTACGAGCGCCTGAGCGTCGAGGTCGATCACCGCCTCGACCAGGAGGTCGAACTCGCCGAGCGATCGCTCTTTGCCGATGCGTCGGGCCAGCTGGTGTGGCGGCCTGCCGCCGCCAGCGCCGACTTCGAAACGCTGCCGAACATGCTGTGGATCGACGTGCACCGGGCCGACGCCAGCCTGCTGCACCGCTCGCTGGGCGGCTACGCGCGGGGTGGGAGCGTCGAGCCGCTGGCCTTCCAGGTGCGGCCCTCGGGCTTCTTCACTGTAGAGATGCCCCACGGAGCCCGGCTTCGCGTTCTGCAGCGCAGCCTGACCGTCGACGGGCAAGGCGCCACGGTGCGCGTGGCTTATGCCGAAGAGCAGATCCGGCACGACTTGGCGTCGTTCCTGCTGGTTCTGGCCGTCGGCATGCCGCTGGCCGTCATCGCGGCCAGCCTGGCGGGCTATTGGCTGGCCGGCCGGGCCTTGGCACCGGTGGCGCGCATGACCGAACAGGCACGTGCCATCACTGCCGAGCACCTGGACG
The DNA here is from genome assembly GCA_035438245.1 of Rubrivivax sp. Taxonomy (GTDB): domain Bacteria; phylum Pseudomonadota; class Gammaproteobacteria; order Burkholderiales; family Burkholderiaceae_C; genus Rubrivivax. The sequence continues at coordinate 6,075 of DAORHX010000011.1, read as the reverse complement.
CTCGCCTGCCCGTGCCCACGGCGATGGACGAGTTGGGCCAACTCGCCACGACCTTCAACGACCTGTTTGCGCGCCTTGAACTTTCGTTCGAGCAGATGCACCGCTTCACCGCCGACGCCTCGCACGAGCTGCGCACCCCGCTCACCGTGATCCGCAGCGTCGGCGAAGTCGGGCTGCGTGAGCCGCACACCGAAGCCGAGTACCGCGACACCATCCGCACCATGCTCGAAGAGGTGGAGCGCCTGACGCTGCTGACCACGACGCTGCTCGAACTCACGCGTGCCGAGGGCGGCCGGGTCAGTCTGAAGCGCGAGCCCTTTGATCTGCGCGACCTGGCTCGCGACGCGGCAAGCTTCATCGTCGTGCTGGCCGAGGAGGCCGGCGTGCGCCTGGAACTGGACTTGCCGGCCGCAGCGATCCCCGTCATCGGCGACTGGACCACGCTGCGCCAGGCCACCATCAACCTGGTCGACAACGCGATCAAGCACAGCCCGCAAGGTGCGAGCGTGACCTTGGGCTGCACCCAACAAGCAGGCCAAGCGACGCTCTCTGTCCAGGATCGGGGCGTAGGCATCCCGGCCGACCAGTTGCCGCGCGTGTTTGACCGCTTCTACCGCGTCGATGCAGCGCGCAGCCGAAGTGGCGGCCGCCGCGCCGGCGGGTTCGGCCTGGGCCTGGCCATCGCCAACTGGGCCGTGCAAGCACATGGCGGCCGCATCGAGGCCGAAAGCGTCGCTCGGCAGGGCAGCGTGTTCCGGATTGTCTTGCCGAGCCTTGGCCGATGAGGTCGACCTCGCCCTTGCTTTCCGTCCGCGGCCTGGCCAGGCGCTTTGGCGACGCATGGGCGCTGGACAGCGTGGACTTCGATCTGTGGCCTGGTGAGATCCTGGGCATCATCGGACCCAACGGTGCCGGCAAGACGACGTTGATGGAGTGCCTGGTCGGCCTGCTGCCGTCCGATGCGGGGGAGGTGCGCATCGACGGGCGCGTGGTGGCGCCACTGCAGCGCCGCGAGCACATGTTCTGTCTGCCCGATGGCATTGCGCCATGGGACGACCAGGCGGTCTGGCGGGTCACGGGCCTGTTCCGCGAGATGCATGTCTTGTCGCTGGAGCGCGAGGCAGCGGTGCTTTCCGGCCTCGAGCTCATCCCTGTGTTGCCCAAGCGGGTGGGCCAGTTGTCCAAGGGCTATCGGCGTCGCTTGCTGCTGGCCTTGGCTCTGCTCACGCCCCAGCCGGTGCTCATACTCGACGAACCGTTCGACGGCTTTGACCTGCGCCAGACACTGAACGTGATGGCCTTGCTGCGCGAAGTGGCCGTGCAGCGGGCACTGCTGCTGTCGATTCACCAACTGCGCGATGCCGAGCGCATCTGCCACCGGCTGCTGCTGCTGGCTGCAGGACAGCGCATCGGCATGGGCACGCTGGCCGAGCTGGCGGCGCAGGCCGGCGTGGCGCGGCCCGATCTCGAGGAGGTGTTCCTTGGCCTCACACGCTGAGCGCCACGGCGCGCTGCGCTGGCGCGCCGTCTTCCGCCACGAGCTGCGGCGGCTGTTGTCCAGCCGTGCCTGGTGGACGATGCTCATGCTGCTGTGCCCGCTGGCCGGCTACGGCTACGTGGAGGCCGTGCGCCTGTTCGGCGAGGCTAGCCGCACGGCGCTGCAGCACCCGGAACTGGCGCGCGGCATGGTGCCGCAGGACGGCATCCTGGTGCCCACGCTGGGTGCGTTCTACCTGGGCACGACGCTGCTCTTCCCCTTTGTCGCCATCCGTGCCTTGGGGCAGGACCGGGAGAGCGGTGCGATCAAGCTCGCGCTGCAATGGCCGCTGTCGGCCCCGGCCCAGGTGGCCGCCAAGCTGCTGGCGGTGATGACGGCCTGGGCGATGACCCTGGTGGTTCCGCTGTCGGCCATCGTGCTTTGGCGCGTCGGCGGCGGCCACCTGGCCTGGGCCGAGACGGCGAACCTGTTCTTTGGTCATGCGCTGTATGCAGGGGTCGTCGCCGGCGTGGCCTTGTTCGCCGCGGCGGTCACCGAATCGGCCGCCACGGCCGCCATCGTGACCCTGGCCTTCACGCTGGGCTTCTGGGTGCTGGACTTCGCGGCCGGCACCGGGCCCCCGTGGCTGAAACTGGTGGGTGAGCTCTCGCCCACCCAAGGGCTCAAGCTGTTCGAGCGCGGTGTGCTGGGCTGGACCCAGTGTGTGGCGCTGCTGCTGCCAGGTCTGGGGCTGAGCCTGTTGGCCGCGCGGCTCTTGCCCACCGGCCTGCATCCGCGGCAACGGTGGCAGCGTGGAGTGGCCGGCACGGTACTGCTGTGCGCGGCATTGGCGGTGACGGCCTGGGGCGTGCCGCCGACCGGCACCAGCGTCGACCTGTCCGACGACCGCCGCAACAGCTTCAACCCTGCCGACGAAGCGGCGTTGGCGCGCATGGACCGTGGGCTCATCGTCACCCTGCACCTCAACCCGGAAGACAGCCGGGCGCGCGAGTTCGTGGGCAACGTGCTGGGCAAGCTGAAGCGCCTGGTGCCCGGCCTCAAGGTACGCTGGGTCGAGACCGGCAAGGCCGGCCTGTTCGACGCCGCCGGCGACGACGGCTATGGCCGCATCGTCTACGCCTACGCCGGCCGCAGCGCCGAGAGCCGATCCACCAGCCCGAGCGAGATCCTGCCGCTGCTGCATGAACTGGCCGGTGCGCAGGTTTCGCCGATGACATCGAACCCCTATCCGGGCCACCCGCAGGTGGCCGATACCCGGCTGGCCGAAATCTGGTTCTACGGGCTGCTGCCCGCCTTGATCCTGCTGGCCGGCTGGCTCCACGTCCGCACGGGGCGCGTGCCTTCCCATCTTCGAAACCCCAATACGGGAGACCTGCGATGAAACCGTTCCTGTTGTGCAGCCTTCTGGCCGCCGCTCTGGCCGCCCCACTGGCGACCCCCGCGCACGCCGCCCCGGCAACACAGGGTTTCGACGCCGAGACCGTGGGCGCCGAGCCCAAGTCCTTCGCTGCTGCCGTGGGCAACTGGTTCATCGTGGACGATGGCGGCAACAAGCGCCTGTCGGTCAACGGCAGCCAATGGGCGCGCGGCCAGACGTCGGCGGGGCTGGCCGACAAGGCGCGCGCGCTGTACGGCGAGCGCTACGCCGAGTTTCTCGACAACGTGCAGGCCTATGCCTACTTCCCGGTCGCGGTAATGAAGGACGTGGCGGACTTCAAGGAGGGCACGATCACCCTGCGCTTCAAGGGCGTGGCCGGGCGCATCGACCAGGCTGCCGGCATCCTGTTCAATGTCCAGCCCAATGGTGACTATCTGACCTTGCGTGCCAACCCGCTGGAAGACAACCTGGTGCTGTGGAAGTATGTGAAAGGCAAGCGATCCTCGGTAAAGTGGATTCGCAACACGCCCACGCCCAGCGGCCAGTGGCACGAACTGAAGTTGAAGGTGATGGGGCGCAAGGTGCTGGGCTACCTTGACGGCAAAGGCTATCTCGAGCATGACTTGCCGGATGGGGTCTCTGGGCGCGTTGGCTTGTGGTCCAAGGCCGACAGCGTGGTGTACTTCGATGATTTCGTGGTCGAGCCGCTGGCTCGCTGACATCGACAGTCCGCGCGTTCCGGTTTGGATCGAAGCACGCACAAGAGGAGCGGGAACATGCGCAGGCGCTGGTGGATCGGAGTACTCGTGGGCCTGCAGGCCTTCGCAGCAGTGGCAGTCGAGGTTCGCTTCGAACCCGTCGCCGAGAACGTGTACGCCCATGTCGGTGACATCGGCGCGCGCAGCGTCGCCAACGAGGGTCTGAACGCCAACCTCGGCCTGGTGGTGACGCCGGCCGGTGCCGTGCTGATCGACAGCGGCGCCACCTGGCGCGGCGCCCGCGACATCCAGGCAGCGGCCCGCCGAGTGACGACGCAGCCGATCCGCTGGGTGATCAACACCGGTGGCCAGGACCATCGCTGGCTGGGCAATGGCTACTTCCGGGCCCAGGGCGCCGAGCTCATTGCCCATGCGTCGGCTGTTCCTGACATGCGTTCGCGCGGTGGCGATCAACTGGCGGCGCTGCGCAGCTTGCTGGGAGCGGCGGCTGACGATACGGTGCCGACACTGCCGACGCGCCTGGTCGAAGGCCCGGATGCTCGACTGACGCTCGGCGGTGCGGTGTTCGAGTTCCGCCATCGTGGCGGCGGCCACACGCCAGGCGACATGATGGTGTTGCTGCCGCAGGCGCAGGTGGCCTTTGCCGGCGACATCGTCTACGTGGACCGCTTGCTCGCCGTGCTTCCCGTCAGCAGCACACGGGCATGGCTGGACGCATTCGCGGCGCTGGAGCAACTCGCGCCGAAGCACATCGTGCCGGGCCATGGCCGCGTGACCGACCTGGTCACGGCGCGTGCACAAACCGGGGCTTATCTCGAGGCCCTGCGTGCTCACATGAAACGCGCCGTCGAGCAGGGCCTCGACGTGAGCGACGCGGTGAAGTCGTTCAATGCGGCGCCGTTCCTGCACCTGTCGAACGCCTCGGAGCTGAATCCCGGGAATGCCAGCCGGACGTTCCTCGAAGTCGAGCGCGAGTGACTTGGGGTGTCTGGTGGCCATCCATCGAAGATTCAGCGGCTCCTGAACCGCCGGTGTGGTGACTCGAAGGCGCCAGGCAGGCTGATAGCCACTGTGCAAGCAGACCCGAGGAGGAAGGCTTGAGGTTCCTGCCCAATCTTTCGGGTGTTCTGGCCTGGGGTGATCCATGCGTGGCCGCAAGGCCATGGCGGAGCCCGCGACAGCGGAGCGTGCGGGCGTGACTGCCCGCATCCATGCCGGGCCCTACGCTGGCGCGCGCCCCGTCGTCGGCCTGGCCATCTCCCTGGGCTTGCATGCGCTGGTGTTCATCGGCGCCTTCACGCATCTGGGAGCGCCCACGGACAAGCCAGACCCACCGGCTCGCGGGCAGAAGGTCACAGTGCTGTACATCCGGCCGCCCGAGCCCGAGAACTCCGCACCCGAGCCCGAGCCTCCGCCCCCCAAGCTCGAGGCGCCTGCAGTGCCGCCTCCACCCACCGCATTGTCTGAAGTCCCCTCGGTGGTCGCGCCGGTCACGCCGCGCCAACCCGCATCAATGGCAGCGCCGCCGGCACCAACGGCAGCGGAATGGGCCTTCGCCTCGACGTACAAGCTCAAGAACAGCAAGGGCTATCGCTACACCTGGGGGCAGCAGGTCCGCAGCATGATGGGAACGGCGGTCGAGGGGCCCGACCAGGGCATGGTCCGGTTCCGGGTTGAGATCGCGCCCGATGGCAGCCTGGCCCGGCTCGAGACGCTGTGGTCCACATCGGCTGCCGCCGAGCGACTGGTCCGCGAAGCGGTCGGCAGCATGCCGCGATGGCCGCCCACGCCGACCGGCCGGCCCTTGATCTTCGAGAAGACCATCTCGTTCTCGCCGTTTGCATCGGACGGACCGCCGCTCTACAAGGACGACTGTCTGCCCGATCCGCCGGTGTTCCGGAATCCGTTCGTCTGGGATGACAAGTCAGCGCGCGTGCAGGTCCAGGCCGTGCCGCCCGAGAAGCCGGACCCCCAGACGCTGGAGGATTGCCTCAAGCAACTGCCGAAGGACTCGATCGAAGCAGAAAGTGCGCGCGACCAGCGTCTGATGGACCAATGGGGCTGGGGCTCCAGCAAACTTGAACGATGAGCGTTCACCTCGTTGCTGGCGAAATGACATCGGCCCTCGAAGCCAGGCCTCGGCGCTGGCACGCCGTGGATGTCAGCTCCTTGATCGACTGGCCGTCGGCAATGGGTCGTTGGCCGCCCGTGATCGGCCGCCGCTGAAGGTCAGGTGACCGTCCCATCGCCGACATGCCGGCGTCCGATACATCGCCGCGGGTTTCACCGGCCTAGCTTGGTCGAGCCACGCTCGGCGGCGCGCTCGACCAGCACGTCCGCGTACCGCTCGACGTTGAACCGGAACGTCCCACGGAAGTTGATGTGCGAGAAGTGCGCCGGGCCAATCCGCCGCAGCCAGTCCTCCTCGGGGTCTCCTCGTTTTCAGTGCAATAAGTGACGGTACGCAAAGCTAGCACTGG
>DAORHX010000010.1:0-24399 GCA_035438245.1 Rubrivivax sp. | reverse complement strand
GCGAGGCCGCAGCCGGCGCGGTGGCGTTCTTGAAGCTGACCGGCATCGTGGTCGGCGGCTGGCTCATGGCGCGCGCGGCCGACGCGGCGACCGCCCAGCTGGGCGGCGGCGCGGCGGCCGAGGCTGATTTCCTGCACGCCAAGCGCGAGACTGCGCGCCACTACACGCTGCACGTGCTGCCCGAGTCGACGCTGCACCACGCCATCGTCCTGCACGGCGCGCCGAGCACGCTGGCGCTGGCCCAACACCAGTTCTGAACCTAAGGAGACGCCACGTGAACGAACAGAACGGCCATGACATCGAGGATCTGCGCGCCGGCATGACCGCGAGCTTCGCAAAGACTATCACCGAGGCAGACATCGTGCTGTTCGCAGGTGTCTCCGGCGACAACAACGCGGTACACGTCAACGAGGAATTCGCACGCGGCACGTCGTTCGGCGGTCGCATCGCTCACGGCTTCCTTACCGCCAGCGTGATCTCGGCGGCAATCGCCAATCGGTTGCCGGGGCCTGGCACGGTCTACCTCGGCCAACAGCTGAAGTTCCGCGCCCCGGTGCGACCGGGCGACACGGTGCAGGCTACGGTCACGGTGCTGGACGTCGATCCCGCGAAGGCGCGGGTGACCTTGCAGACCATCTGCCGCGTGATGGACAAGGTAGTCGTCGAAGGCGAGGCGTTGGTGATGACCACATCCGAGGCGCGCCGCCGCGTGGCGGCGGCCAGCCAAGCTGGGCAGGAGGTTGCAGCATGAAGATTCTGGTCGCGGTGAAGCGAGTGCTCGACTACAACGTCAAGCCTCGAGTCAAGGTGGACGGCTCTGGTGTCGACCTGGCGGGCGCCAAGATGAGCATGAACCCCTTCGACGAGATTGCCGTGGAAGAGGCGGTGCGGCTGAAGGAGAAGGGCGCGGCCACCGAGGTCATCGCTGTGTCCTGCGGCGTCACCCAGTGTCAGGAAACCCTGCGCACCGCCATGGCTATCGGCGCCGACCGCGCCATCCTGGTGGAAAGCAGCGAGGAGCTGCAACCGCTGGCCGTGGCCAAGCTGCTCAAGGCCCTGGTCGACAAGGAACAGCCCGGCCTGGTCATCCTGGGCAAGCAGGCCATCGACGACGACTGCAACCAGACCGGCCAGATGCTCGCCGCGCTGCTGGACCGGCCGCAGGGCACCTTCGCCAGCAAGGTCGAAGTGGCCGACGGGTCAGCCAGCGTCACCCGCGAAATCGACGGCGGCCTGGAAACGGTGAAGCTCAAGCTGCCGGCCATCGTCACCACCGACCTGCGCCTGAACGAGCCGCGCTACGTCACGCTGCCCAACATCATGAAGGCCAAGAAGAAGCCGCTGGAGGTGGTCAAGCCCTCCGACCTGGGCGTCGACGTCGCCTCCAAGATCAAGACCCTGAAGGTCGCCGAACCGCCCAAGCGCGGCGCCGGCATCAAGGTGCCCGATGTCGCCACGCTGGTGGACAAGCTGAAGAACGTAGCCAAGGTGATCTGAAATGACCAGTCTCGTCATCGCCGAACACGACCACGGCACCCTCAAGGGCGCCACCCTGAACACCGTCACCGCGGCTGCGGCCTGCGGCGGCGACGTGCACGTGCTGGTGGCCGGGCACAACGCCGCCGGCGCCGCGCAGGCTGCCAGCCAGATTGCGGGCGTGGCCAAGGTACTGCACGCCGACGGCGCCAGCCTGGCCGAACAGCTGGCCGAGAACGTGGCCGCGCAGGTACTGGCCATCGCGGGCAGCTACAGCCACCTGCTGTTCCCGGCCACCGCGCACGGCAAGAACGTCGCTCCCCGGGTGGCGGCCAAGCTGAATGTCGGCCAGATCTCCGACGCCACCAAGGTCGTCAGCGCCGACACCTTCGAGCGCCCGATCTACGCCGGCAACGCCATCGCCACGGTGCAGAGCAGTGACGCCGTCAAGGTGCTGACCGTGCGCAGCACCGGCTTCGACGCAGCCGCGGCCTCAGGCGGCAGCGCGACGATCGAAAGCCTCGCTGCTGCCGCCGACAGCGGCCTGTCCAGCTTCGTCGGTGCCGAGATCGCCAAGAACGACCGGCCCGAGCTGACCGCAGCGAAGATCATCGTCTCCGGTGGAAGAGCGATGGGCAGCAGCGAGAAGTTCAACGAAGTGCTGACGCCGCTGGCCGACAAGCTCGGTGCCGCACTCGGTGCCAGCCGCGCCGCGGTGGACGCCGGCTACGCGCCCAACGACTGGCAGGTCGGACAGACCGGCAAGATCGTCGCGCCGCAGCTGTACATCGCCTGCGGCATCAGCGGGGCCATCCAGCACCTGGCCGGCATGAAGGACAGCAAGGTCATCGTGGCCATCAACAAGGATCCGGAGGCGCCGATCTTCAGCGTCGCCGACTACGGGCTGGAGGCGGACTTGTTTGCGGTGGTCCCGCAACTGGTCGAGGCGCTAGCATGAAGTAACGGCGATGACGCCAGGCGGCGCGCGCCCGCGGCGCGCAGCTTCGTATCGAAGCGATTGAAGGTCATACATGCGAATCCTCGTCATCGGCGACGACCCCGATCTGGGCCGGGCGATCTGCTCTGCATTGTGTCGCGTCGGTCACGCGGTCACGCATTTCGAGGAGATCGGCCGCCTGGGCCCGGCCGCGATCCTCGGCCAGGACCTGATCGTGCTCGACCTTGAATCGGGCGATCGCGAGGGCTTGGCGCTGATTGCCAGATGCCGGCACCTGGACGGCAGCGTCCACCTGCTGGCGCTGGCTGGAACTTCCTCGGCGGACGAGCGCGTGATGGCGCTGCGACACGGTGCCGACGAATGCCTGCCGTCGCCGGTGTCCGTCGACGAGGTCGTCGCCAGGGTCGACGCCTGGAGCCGGCGCGCTCTCGGGGCGGGTGGCGGTCTGATCCGATACGGCCCGCTCAGCTACGACCCGGCGAGCAGGACCGCTTGCGTCGACGATGCCGAGGTCTCGCTCACCGAGCGCGAGCTGGCGTTGTTCGCGGTCCTGCTGCAGCGCGCCGGGCGCTTCGTCAGCAAGAGCCAGTTGATCGACCGGATCTTCCAGTCCGGCGACGAGGTCACAGTCAACTGCATCGAGGTCTGCATCTACAGGCTGCGCAGGAAGATCCAGCACGGCGCCGTCCGCATTCAGGCGGCGCGCGGGGTCGGATATCAGCTGGTGTGCGTGGCGCCAACCGTCCAGGACCGCGCCGCCGCCCCGGCCCTGTGGTGCGCCCAGTCGCGAGCCGTGCATGCCTGAAGAAGGGCCGGGCGCGCGACGTTCGCCGGCGCAGACAGGCACGCGAGCGACGCCACGAGGCAAACTCTGCGGATTGCGATCAGCGACGGAGCAGTGATGAACCATCCATTCAGCATGCCCGACGAATACCTGCAAGGCATCTTCAAGGCCGGCCAGAGCCTGATGGGCGCCTTGATGACGCCGCCGCCGGGCCCTGCGCTGACCGAAGGCGCGTCGCCTGACACTGGGAAGTCGCTGGCGGAATTGCAGCTCGGGTATCTGCGGCAGCAGTTCGCGCTGTGGACCGGCATGGTCGCCGGCACCGCTGGCACCGAGCCGGTGGCGTCACCCGAGCGCGGTGACAGGCGTTTCCACGCTGTCGAATGGCGCGAGATCCCGATGTACAGCCTGCTCAAGCAGGGCTACCTGCTCAATGCGCGGTTCCTGACCGACCTCGTCGAGGCCTGCGACCTCGACGCCGCGACCAGGCACCGGCTGCGCTTTTACACCAGGCAGTTCGTCGACGCGATGAGCCCGACCAACTTCGCGGCGAGCAACCCCGACGTGCTGAAGCTCGCGCAAGAGTCCGGCGGCGAGAGTTTGCGCGCCGGCTTCGCCCGGATGCTTGCCGACATGAACAAGGGCGGGTTGACGATCACCGACGAGGCCGCATTCGAGGTCGGCAAGAACGTGGCCGTGTCGCCCGGCGCGGTGGTCTTCGAGAACGACCTGTTCCAGTTGATCCAGTACGCGCCGCTGACCGAGCAGGTCGCCTCGCGGCCGCTGGTGATCGTTCCGCCGTGCATCAACAAGTTCTACATCCTCGATCTGCAGCCGGAAAACTCGTTCGTCCGCTTCGCCTGCGAGCAGGGCCAGACGGTGTTCCTCGTCTCCTGGCGCAACCCCGATGCCAGCGGTGGTCATCTGACCTGGGACGACTACATCGAGCGCGGCGCAATCGAGGCGCTGGCTGTCGCCCGCGAGGTCGCACGCAGCGACCGGGTCAATGCCGTCGGCTGGTGCGTCGGCGGCACGATTTTGTCGTCGGCGCTGGCCGTGCTGCGCGCGCGCGGCGACGAGTCGGCGGCCAGCGTCACGCTGCTGACGACGATGCTCGACTTCCGCGAGCCGGGCGACCTGGGCGTGTTCATCGACGAGCAGGGAGTCGCGATGCGGGAGCAATCGATTGGCCGCGGCGGCATCTATCCTGGCGCCGAGCTGGGCTTCGTGTTCCAGACGCTGCGCGCGAACGATCTGATCTGGCCGAACGTGATCAACGGCTACCTGAAGGGCAAGTCGCCGGAGGCTTTCGACCTGCTGTACTGGAACTCCGACGCCACCAACCTGCCCGGGCCGATGTACGCCTGGTACCTGCGCAACATGTACCTGGAGAACAACCTGCGCGTGCCGAACAGGTTGACGATGTGCGGCACATCGGTGGACCTCGGCCGCGTCGACATGCCGAGCTACGTGCTGGCGACGATGGAAGACCACATCGTGCCGTGGCGTTCGGCCTACCAGACGACGCAGCTGTTCGGCGGCCGCTCGAAGTTCGTGCTCGGCGCCAGCGGCCACATCGCCGGGGTCATCAACCCGGCGTCGAAGAACAAGCGCAGCTACTGGATCGGCGGCAAACAGGGCGACGATCCAGAGAAGTGGCTCGCCGACGCGACCGAGACCCCGGGCAGTTGGTGGAACGACTGGATCCAATGGCTGAAGCCGCACATCGGCAAGATGCAGGCCGCGCCGCGCAAAGCCGGCAGCGCAAAGTACAAGCCGATCGAGCCGGCGCCCGGACGCTACGTAAAGGCCAAGGCGGCGCCCGCAGCGCGTTGATGCGGGCAGCGGTTCGCCTGGATCGCGATCGGGTCAAATGACCTGGTTTCTGAGCCCAGTCACGCTGCGCCACAGGCACTCGACGTTCTCGCCTGGATGTCGACTATCCTGTCCTCGTAGCCGTGGGTCTCGCCGGCCGTGTGCGGCGTGATCAGCACTTCGGGCATCGTCCGCAGCGGCGAATCCGGCGGTAGCGCTTCCTCGCGCGTGACGTCCAGGCCGGCGGCGACGATCCGGCGCTGGCCCAGCGCCTCGATCAGCGCAGGCTCTTCGGCAACGCGGCCGCGCGACCGTCGCGTGTGCCGATTTCGGAGATCACGCCGCGCCATCGCCTGGCGTTCTGGGTGTCGCGCGCCTCGGGCAGGCACCGGGCGAGCGCCAGCATCAGCGCCATCGCGTGCTCGGCGACCGCCCGGGCATTCACGCCTGCGGCGCTGTTCGGGCGGATGCCGCACTTGCGCAACAAGGCCTTGGTGAAGTGGTCGTGATGCGGGTCGAGGCACACGACCGCAAGCGGCCGGAGCAGCTGTGGTGCCACGCGCAGCGCTACCCCGGCCCGCACGGTCTCAAGTCGTGCTTCGCGCCTCAGTCGATCCGAAGGCTGCCTGCCGGTGTGTGCCCTCCGCGAGGGGCCACCTTCAGGTGTCGGTGTGCGGATTCGAACGGCAGCTTCGGGGCGACGAGATCGGGGCCGCGGATGTCTCTTCCGGGTCGATCTGGATCGCCCAACCTTCGGATCTGAGCTGCAGCAATGCGACGTACAGCAGACCTTCGAGCCGCGTAGATCAGCGCATCCTATGTAGCCAGCAAGCACAGCTGGCGCATCATCTTCGCGCCAACATGCTGCAGAACTGCCCTGCCCTGGGGGGTCAGCGAGTCGGCGAACGGTCGCGCGATGTTCTGTACCTCGTGCTTTAAGGCGACCGGGAGAAGAAACATCAGGTGATGCTGCTCATCTCCGCACGACTGAGAAGAGCTCGGGGCGGGCATTGGCGATCGCGCACGACGCAACTCCGGCTCGACGCAAGCCGGCAAACCCGACTACCTTGTCTTGCTTGTAGCCATCAGGTCACCTATTCCGCAGCCAAACGCGCTTGCGCCATCTCGCGCAGGCGGTTGCGCTGAATCTTCGTGCCGTTGGCACTGTTGACAACCGGGAAGGCGTTCACCCACCACAGTCGAGCCGGCACCTTATAGGCTGCGAGGCGGTCCTTGACGGCGCAAATGATGGCCGCGCCATCGGGCGCGGCACCTGGCTCTGCTATGGCGAAAGCCACAGCGCGGGTCTTGCCGTCCAACTCGACAGCCACCACCTGGGCCGCAGCCACGCCAGGTTGAGTTTTGATCACCTCCTCGATCTCTGCCGGCGCGGTCAGATACCCGGCAAGGCGGATGGAGTCGCCGGCCCGCGTCTGGTAGACGAAACTGCCGTCGCGACGGCGGTAGCCGATGTCACCGCTGCCGAACCATCCTTCGGGATCAATGGCTTTCTTGGTGGCCTCGAGGTTGTTCAGGTATTCGATGAAGTTGCTTGGCGCTCGGAACTCCAGGAGGCCCGCTTCGCCCGCCGGCAGCAGCGCGCCGGTCTGGGCATCGCGCACGCGAACCTCGGCGACGGGATTCACACAGTGGCCGCCAGCGTCCAGCCGTTCGGCCAGCGGGCCGTCTTTTCGCTGCATGGCGAACAACGCATGGACCTCGCTGGAGCCGTAGAGCCCGGCCAGCGGAATGCCGCGGCGGATGCAGGCCTCAGCCACTGCCGTCGCACCGGTACGGAAGGCCGCAAAGCCGCACACCCTCAGTGCCGGATAGGCTGGCACTGCCTGCGGCGGCGCCAGCGCCAGCAGAGCTTCGAACATCTCATCGCTCCCGAAACAGTGGGTGATGTGGTGCGCCAGGAGCAGCCGGGCGGCTTCGGCAGCGTCGAAGGTGGGCATGACCACCACCGGCTTACCTGCAGCCAGGGCCGCCAGCATCGAAACGTAGCCGAAGGTGCCGGCAAACGGCAGCGCGGCCAGTAGGCGCACGCCTTCCGCGTGGTAGCCCATGGCGTCGGCAATGCATTGCACGTGAATGCTGACGCTGCGCTGGGTGTGCACCACCAGCTTGGGACCGCTGGTCGTGCCGGAAGTGGTGAACAGAATGGCGCGCGCATCCGCTGTCACGGTGTCGGCGTGCGCGGCGAGGCGTCGGTCGGCGGGCAGGCTGTGCAGGTCGAAGCGCAGCGTGGGCTTGCTCAGCAGCGTGGTGGGCAGGCTTTGCGCGCAGGCCGCGCCTTCTGCGCCGGCGTCCACGACCACCACCTTTTCCACGCTTGCGGCACTGGCTGCGTCCACGTCGCGCAGTACCGCGGCAAAGTCGATCTTGCGGAAGTGCAGTTGCAGCACCAGGAGACGTGGTTGCGCTCGCTCGAGCAGATCGGCCACCTCGGCGCCCCGATAGCGGGTGTTGACCGTCAGCACCGCCGCCCCCAGTCGCGCCAACGCAAAGTGCAGCACCAGCCAGTCAAGCCGGTTGACCAGCCACAGCGCGACGATGTCGCCCTGACCCACCCCAAGGTCCCCTAGCCACACCGCTGTGCGACCGACCAGATCATCGAACTGGCGCACGCTCACTTGGCGTTCGGCGCGACTGGCGGGATCGGTCTCAATGAAGGCCGTAGCATCGGGCCGATCAGCGAGCTGCCGCGCCAGCAGTGCATTCAGGCTGGTGTCCGAATCAGCCATTGAGGCCTCTCACATTGGTTGCGCGGACCATTTTGAACTCCCACGAGCGGCTTCGACTGCATGAGCGGTTGTAGCCAAGCAATCATGCAGAGGCGATCGTATAGGCGGTATGCCCGCGCGGCTATGCCACCAGCAAGGCCGACTGCCTGCTTGCCGGTGGACTGGCTCAAAGGAGTGAATGTCTCTTCAGAGTCGTTTCTTCCGCAATTGGCGTGGCCGTCTGGCCGTTTGAGTGCCCGCAATAAAAAAGGCAGCGGACGTTCGCTGGCTTTCGGCCAAGGTTCCCTATGTAGCCCGAGTTCCCGGTGCAAACTCGGCCGGTGTTGGCCGGCATGCTTGCGAATTGTCTTGAAGGACTCCCCACCTAATGCGATTGCGTCGTCGATCGGCGTTTCCTGCGTTGTGATGCGTATGTACCCGCCAAAAGATCGGCCTACCCCGCTCGCGCGGCCAGCGAAATCACCACACCTGACTGCCCGCTCGCTGGATACCGCACGTTGTACCCGTACTTCGTTCGACACGCAGGTTCTGCCCAGCGCTGATTGCGTGCTGTTGCGTAGTTAAACCACAGGCTCGGCCGTCTGCCGCCATGCACCAGCACCCGCGCGACGGCCTCGTCGTCCGGGTGATTGAAGATGGCGTTGTTGGTGCTGAAGACGTAGTGGTCGGCGCGGATTGCCTTGAGCAGGTCATTGGTGACGTTTGCCCGGCTGCCGTGATGGCTGAGCTTGATCGCGTCCACGACCAAGCCGCCCGGCAGGCGGCGCTGTCGCGCAAGGGCCTGCAGGGCCGGCACCATCACGCTCGGAACGGCATCGGCGCCAAGCAGCACGGATGCTCCCCGGTATTCGAGCAGGATCGAGATGCTCGACCCATTCGCCGTCGCGCTGTCAGTGGCGGTTACCTTGGCTGCCAAGGCCTTCAGATCCAGGCCGGCCATGTCACGTGGTACCGGCGTGACCGGCCCTGGCGCAGGTAATTCTTTGCTGCGTAGCCGTGCAAGTTCCCTGTCCCAGACTTTGTACAGGCTCTTCAGCCGCTCCGGTGTGGGTGAGAGCAGCGTCAAACGTGGAGCGCTGGGCATGCCAGGCAACTCTGCGAACGCGCCGCTGCCGCTGGTCACCACCTCCCTGCCTCCGAAGGCTGCGTTCCACGGTAAGTCGACGGTGCTCGCACCGAGCAGTTGGGCCAGCGATTCGCCTTCAGCCACACCGCGCACAGCCGGCCGAGGCGCGGCATTGAACCAGATGTCGCCGAAGGTCAGGCCGAGCGACCGGTCGTTCAGCAGCAGCCGCGCCCCACCGATGTGGTCGTGGTCGATGTGGGTAACGATGAACAGGTCGATGTGGCGGTTGCCCTGCCGATTGGCGCGCAACTTTGCCAGCCTGGCCTTTAGAGCGGGATAGGTTTCGTCTGGGCCT
Source organism: Rubrivivax sp. (assembly GCA_035438245.1). Lineage (GTDB taxonomy): Bacteria > Pseudomonadota > Gammaproteobacteria > Burkholderiales > Burkholderiaceae_C > Rubrivivax. Next base: position 15,198 of record DAORHX010000010.1, on the reverse strand, counting down.
GTATCCACCAGCAGGCGCCAGGTGCGCCGGCCGACCGGACAGGTGATGAATAGGCAGTCGCCGTAGCCGGCGGGCAGGACTTCGAGCGTGACGGCTGGGTTGGCCATGCTCTAGACGATAGCGCCACCAACGGCTGACACCGCTTGCCGCAAGCGACAAGGGGCGGGTTGCGTCGATGATCGGAATCAGCCGGGCTTGGGCATCAGCTTGGCCGCGCTGCGATCAGGCAGGACGCGGGCGATCAGGTCCGTGTCGCAATATTCCTCGTACCGGGCGATCTTGCCGTCCCTGAAGTGGATCACGAAGACGTAGTCATTGTCGTAGCGCTTGCCGTCGCGAGTGAGGTTCTTGCCAAGGGCTTGAACAACGACCACGTCACCGCCGTCGATCACCCGCGTGGGGATGGTGGCCCGCTCGACCAGGACACGATTCAACGGTCGGACTCTCGTCGATGACGGCCTGCTTGCCGGTGAACTCACCGCTCCAAGAGCCTACGCCAATGGTGCGCCAGACGATGTCGTCGTGGCAGGCTTCCCAAAGCGGTGCGCCATTGCCTTTGGCGACCTCGTCGAAGATGGCAGTGACAAGTTCGGCATTGCCGGGGGAGCCGGTCATCGTGTTCTCGCTTCGTTGGGCAGGATCGCTAGAGCACCTGCGCCTTGAGGTCCGGGAAAACCTTGCCGACCTTCGCCAGCACGTAGTCGCCGTAGCGCCCCTGCCAGTCGTGCACGCTCGCACCGTCCCAGCGCTCGGCGCGGTCGTCGGGCTCGCGCACCAGGCCCGGCACCGGCTGCACTGCGGCGTCGAAGTCGGGGTCGAGAAAGAGCGGGATCGAGAGCCGGTCGCGCCCGCTCGTGTTGATTGCCACGCGGTGCGGGTTGGAGCGGTAGCGGCCGCCAGTCATGCGGTCGAGCATGTCGCCGATGTTGCAGACGAAGGTGCCCGCGCGCGGCGGCGCGGCGATCCAACGGCCGCGGCTCTTGACCTCCAGCCCGCCGACGTCGTCCTGCCAGAGCATTGTGAGCAGGCCGTAATCGGTGTGCTCGCCGACGCCCCAGGCGGCGTCCACCTCAGCGGGCACCGGCCGGCTGGGGTAGTTGAACAGGCGCAGCAGCACCAGCGGGTCGGCGGTGCCGTGTTCGGCGAAGTAGCTCGCGCGCTGGCCGAGCCCGAGCGCGACCGCGCGCAGCAGGCGCTGGCCGAGCGCAGTCAATGCGTCGATGTAGTCGAGCACGGTGGCGCGGAAGCCTTCGATCGGCGGGAACAGGTTGGCGCCATGCAGCGGCATGCCGGCGCGCACGCGCGGATGCGTCGGCGCGAGCTCCTGGCCGAGGTAGAGGCCTTCCTTCCAGTCGGGGCGGTTCGACGTGAGCTCACCGCCGGCCGGGAAGTAGCCGCGCCAGGCCCGGCCGCCAGCGCTCATTGGGATCTGCCCCTTGGTGGCCTCGTCCTGCGCGAAGAACGTGCGCGCCATGCACACCAGGCGTTCGACGAGCGCGCCGTCGACGCCGTGGTTGACGACGTAGAAGAAACCGTGCTCGCGTGCCGCGGCGTCGATGCGGCGCGCGACGTCGACCTCGTCGAGCGAGAGGTCGATAGTCGGAAGGCTGGCTGAGGCGGTCATCGCCAGCGCATGATGCCGCAACAAATCGCGGGCTGCCGGCCGCAGCTGCTCACGGGCCGTCGCGTGCTGGGGCCGCGGGCCACGCTCCACCCGTTGGGGCTGCTGCGCCGAGGTGTGCACGCGAGGCCTACGAGGTGAGAAGCCGGTGGTCTCGAACCGCCGATGCTGCCCCTACGACCTGCTAACGCACGATCCTCTGGTTGCGTGCGTGAGTCGCAACGTGAGTCCGTGCCGCGGCCGTGGACCGAAATCAGCGTCCGGACGCCACTTCGGCCAAGGCGTCCCCGCCCATGCCACGCGGAACGCCACCGCCAAACAAACTGCGCAAGTCGACACTACTGCGAGCGCCAACGGCCTTACCGCCCCGGGCCAGCCAATCGAGGGCGCGTTCGCGGCCCGCGTCATGAAGGCGCGTCAGCAACTGCGGATGCGTAATCAGCTTGCTGTCGGTCGGCAGAGCCGACAGTGTGTCGTGGCCGTCGATCAGGTGCCAGCGCATCGCCCGCAGTGCACGCTCCAACGGCCCTGGCCACAGCGCCTGTTGCGCCAGTCGCGTGGCCTGCGCGATCAGCCGCGCCTCACACAGGAACGCAGCATTGAAGGCGATCTCCAGCGCACGGGTCCTGATCTGCTCGGCGCCTTTGGGTTCGCCACCGAACGACCACGGGCTCAGCATCACGATCAAGACATCGTCCGAGCGGCGTGCGCGCAGCAACGAGAACAGCGGCGGGTTGGCACTGTAGCCACCGTCCCAATACGCCACCCCGTCGATCGTCACCGATCGCCGCAGCGAAGGCAGGCACGCGGAGGCCAGCACAGCATCCAACGAGACCTCGGGCGAGCCAAAGATGCGCAGCCGACCGTTGTCCACGCGCGTGGCGGCAATGTGCAATGCGACCTGTCGCTGCCGCCGCAGCGCATCGAAGTCGACCTGTTCAATGAGCAGGTCGCGCAGCGGGTCCAAGCCCAGCGGATTGGACGTGTCCGGCGAGAACGCGTTGAGCCATTGCAGCATCAGGCGACCGGTGGTGTTCAACTGCTCGCCACCGACGGCCAGCCAGCCGAGCAAGTCCCACGGCACGCTGGCCCCGATGGCAGTCCAGAAGCGGTGCAACGCCGCTCGCGCGGCGTCGGGCCCGCCATGCACGAGCCCGTGCGCAAGCAGCACGGCGTTCACTGCGCCCGCGCTTGCGCCACTTACCGCCGCAATGCTCAGCGGTGCACGTTCAAGCAAGGCATCCAGAACGCCCCAGGTGAACGCACCGTGCGCTCCACCACCTTGCAGTGCCAGGCTGATCGTACCCGTCGAAGTTGGCCACAGTCTCATGTTGCGCCGCAGCATGCCACACCTCGGCCTGGGCTTCAGACCTTCGCTCGTCGCTGGCCAACCGTTTTGACGCCAGGACTGCGGCCGTCCGTCACCTGGATGCTTGAGGCACTAAGCTCGGCCCGCGGTTAATTGCCAAAACTGAGGTCCGCTGACACGTGGCCGCCTGCGTTGCACAGAGATGGTCGGCGGCCGCGATGGCTAGAACCGCTGGGGGTCGATCGCGCTCAACTGACCGGTCGAACGGTCGCGATCCGAGTGCAGCGGACGTTCAGGCGCTCTTGGCCAGCGCTCCCTACGGAGCCAACTGGCATCGGCGACGAAGAAACGTGCCTGCAGTAGCCGGCCACTATGCATAGACGTCAACTCGGCGCAGTTCCTCCATGCCGAGGGACGCCGACCCCTGTGACGCCGGACACATGGGGCCGGCGAGTTCTATGCATAGTCCCTGGTCACAGTATCTGTTGGAAACGCATCAGCGAGTCCGGCGCAGGCAGGACAGTTAGGGTCTCTTCCCAGTGCGATGCATGGCGCCCCAATTCATCGCCACCCAAAGCACCTGACCGACGATATGGTCGTCTGGAACGAAGCCCCAATACCGCGAATCGTAGGAGTTGTCGCGGTTGTCGCCCATCACGAAGTAATGGCCCGCCGGCACTTTGCACGTCACGCCCTCGATGGTGTACTGACAGCGCTCGTTCATCGGAAAGGACCTGACCTCAGAACCGTAGCGGGCCGGACGATCAGGGTCGGCGAGCACACGGTACTCCGCTTTGCCAATTGCCTCGCCGAACTGCTTGACGTAGCGGAGGCTGTCTTCATCGTAGAGGTCGGATAGCGCCTTCGTCGGAACCGGTTGCCCGTTGATTGTGAGGTTCTTATTGATGTAAGTAACTTCGTCGCCGGGGAGGCCAATTACGCGCTTGACGAAGTCAACTGTGGGATCCACTGGATAGTGGAAGGCAACCACGTCGCCACGCTCCGGAATATCCGAACCCAAGAGGCGCTTGTTCGTGACGGGCAACCGCAGCCCGTATGCCGACTTGCTGACCAGGATGAAGTCTCCCACTAGCAGCGACGGAAGCATGTTGGAAGACGGCACCCTGAAGGGCTCGAGGACGAAGAAGCGCAGCGTCGCCACGACGGCAACCGTTGCAAAGAGATTGACTGTGGCACGTACCACGCGTGGCGACGTGCGCAAACCGAACCAGGTGGATGGCTGGAACAACTCACGGGAATTGTCCGACGGTTCGCGCGTTCGCGTAAACGCGACAGACACAAGAAGCAGGCTTGTGGCGGCACCAAAGAGAAGGGCAACAAGCACTGCATCGAAACGGCCGGAAATGGTCGGATCCCCAAGAACCCAAAGAGCAATCAGCACTCCGACAGCAACTACAGGCCAAACCGGGTCGATAGACGCGCGCCAATCTTCGTCCGGTGCGCGCACTGGCTCTGAGGGTACCGTTGGTTCTGTGCCCGTCGCCGCCGCCTCTACCAGCTTGCGCACGTGCTCGCTCGAGAAATGTTGGTACGGCAATCGTGTGTAGCCCACTTCGGTACCGTTGGGCAGTAGGAATGCACCTTCTGCCTGATAGTCTGGGAGCCGAAGCTGCGGGAGGCGATCTCGCGCGCGCGTCCAGCTCTCCGCTACCGTTGGCAGCCGATGCAGCAGACACCACCATCCGTGTTGCTCGGGAGGCATCAAGATGACCGTTTTCGTGCGAAGAATCGGATCGCTAAGCAGTCGATCGAGTTCCCATAGCGTGCCTTCGCGATCGTCCGGTACGACGAAGATGGCTGTTGCGGTCCTCGCGAGCCTTTCCACCAGCGCTTTCCAACTGTCATCGTCAGTGAAGAGCTTGGCAGCGCCCACGCCGCTCGCAGTGTGGCCCACCGCGAGGACAGGCAGGTGCTCACCGACTGCGAGAGTAAGAGCCAGTTCAACATCCAGGAAGTTGCCGAGCAGCCGACGTTCGGCAAGTGTTGGGAGGTGGTTTGGAACGACTGTCGCTCCTGTGCGCCGGAAGGAACGCAAGTACAGAACGAAACGCTCGGGGGGCTGATCGCCAAGCGATGCGTTGAGACGCATCTGCTGCCGTTTGCGAACTACCCGATAGGTGAGCAGCGTCGTCAAGAAAATCAGTCCGCCGCCCAAGGCAAGCAGCCATACGACCAGCGACGTGGCACCAGCGGCAGCCCGGCCTGCTCTCGGGATCATTGAGTAGACGGCACCGACAACGACGGGCACCAGCGCGATGAGCGCCAGCCCAGCAAGCGCCTTGTTGGGACGCAGAAGTCTCCAACCGGGTGGCAGCACCGGTAGAGCGTTCCAGTCGAAAGCACTCGCCGGACTAGGCGCTATTGCCTGATCTGGCCTTCGTTCGGGCTCAGTGAGCGAGTTGGAGCGCACCATGGTCGCGCGTGGCGGGTCTGTACACCGATTAAACCCTAGCTTTCGGAGTGCGAGATTGTCGACGTGAAGGACCGCATCGAGTCGGTCTCGCGCATCTGATCTCACCCGTCGAATGATCGCGATCTGAGCGCAGCGGACGTTCGCGGGCTTTCGGCCAACGTTCCCTATGTAGCCAGAGCGGGTGCGTCAACGGCCACTGCCGTAGGGCCGCGTGATGATTTCCAGGAAGTGGCCGTCGGGGTCGTTCCAGTAGACGCCGCGCCCTCCGTCGTGGTGGTTGATGCGACCCTGCTGCTTGTGCGCCGGGTCCGCCCAGTACGGCAGCCCACGCGCCTGAATGCGCCCGAAGATCCGGTCGAACTCTTCTTCGCTGACGAGGAAAGCGTAGTGCTCGATGGTGAGGTGCTCGTCGGCGAAGATGTAGGCCAAGGTCACATGGTTGTCGAGCTCGACATCCCAGAACGGCCCGAACCTGACCGGCGCCGGGCGGCCGAGCATCTCGGCGAGGAAGGTCGCCGACGCCAGCGGGTCGCGGGAATGAACGATGGTGTGGTTCAGTTCGATGGACATCGTCTTTCTCCAGAGAGGCAGGCGCCGGCTGCAACCCGTGATCGACGGAAGTCGAAGGTTGGAATGCATCCCGGGGCATGATCTTCCTCGGTCCCTGGCTCACCTGAACTCCCGTGTCGCCGTCACCAACCCACCGAGCAAGGGCGTCAGGTCCTCGACATGGGCGGCAATCAGGTTGCGCACGTCACCCTCGCGCTGCCAGCTCCCCTTCACCGCCATCAGCCGCGACCTCAGCAGCGGCAAGCGGAACCTGGCCTTCACCTTCGGCCAGACGATCAACTGCACGCTGCCGGTCTCGTCCTCCAGCGATACGAACATGACGCCTTTGGCGGTTTCCGGCTGCTGCCGCACGGTGACGATGCCGCAGGCCCGCGCCAACCGACCGGTCGGCAGGTCATGCAATTGCGCCGCCGTTCTCCAGCCCATTGCGGCCAGCTTCGGCCGAAGGATGGCCAGCGGATGCCGGCGCAGTGTCAGCCCGGTGGCGGCGTAGTCCCACACCACCTCCTCGCCCTCGCCGGCTGCAGGCAGCTCCAGCGGCTCCTCGTCGACCGGCGCCTCGCGCAGCAACCGCGGCGCAGACTTCAGCCCAGCCGCCTCCCAGACCTGCTGCCGCCGGTGCCCGGCCAGGCTCATCAACGCATCGGCGCTGGCCAGCTGCGTCATCTCATGCTGTTCCAGGCGGGCGCGCCGCGCCAGGTCCTCCGCGCTGTCGAAGGGCGCGTGGCACCGCGCGTTCACGATGCGCTGCCCCGACTCCAGCTTCAGCCCCGACACCAGCCGCAGTCCCAGCCGCACCGCCGGCGGATGCGGCAGGCCTTCGAGCGTGCAATCCCAGTCGCTGTGCATAACATCCACGCGCCGCACCTCGACACCATGGCGCTTGGCGTCCTGCACCAGCTGGCTCCGCGAGTAGAAGCCCAACGGCTGACTGTTGATCATCGCTGCCAGGAATTCCGCCGGGTGGTGGCACTTGATCCAGCAACTGGCATAGACGAGCAAGGCGAAGCTGGCCGCATGGCTTTCCGGGAAGCCGTATTCGCTGAAACCCTTGATCTGCTCGAAGATGGCCTCGGCGAAGGCGCGCTCGTAGCCGCGCGAGGTCATGCCGTCGACGATGCGGCTGTAGTACTGCTGCAGCCCGCCCTTGCGCTTCCACGCGGCCATCGCGCGCCGGAGCTGGTCGGCCTCCCCCGCCGTGAAACCCGCCGCAAGCATGGCGACCTGCATCACCTGTTCCTGAAACACCGGCACGCCCAGCGTGCGCCCCAGCGCCTGCTCCAGAGCCCGGCTCGGGTAGCTCACCGGCTCCTTGCCCTGGCGCCGGTTCAGGTACGGGTGCACCATGCCGCCCTGGATCGGTCCGGGGCGGACGATCGCCACCTCGATCACCAGGTCGTAGAAGCAGCGGGGCCTCAAGCGCGGCAGCATGCTCATCTGCGCCCGGCTCTCGATCTGGAACACGCCGACGGTGTCGGCCTGGCAGATCATGTCGTAGGTGGTCTGGTCCTCGGCCGGGATGTCCTGCATCGCAAAGGCGTGGCCCTTGCGCATGCCGATCAGATCCAGGCCCTTGCGGATCGCGGTCAGCATGCCCAGCGCCAGCACGTCGACCTTCAGCAGGCCGAGCACGTCGATGTCGTCCTTGTCCCACTGGATGACGGTGCGCTCCGGCATGGCCGCGTTCTCGATCGGCACCATGCGCGACAGCGGCCCCTTGGTCAGCACGAAACCGCCCGGGTGCTGCGACAGGTGCCGCGGCAGGTGGATCAGCTGGCCGGTGAGCTGCACCAGCTGCCGGATGGCCAGGTCGTCGAGCGACAGCCCGAGCTCGGCGATGCGCTCCGGCATCACGCCCATGCCGTCCCACCAGCTGTGGTTCCTGGCCAGCGCATCGATGGTCTCCGGGTCGATGCCCAGCGCCTTGCCCACATCGCGGATGGCGGACTTCGGCCGGTAGCTGATGGCCACGGCAGTCAGCGCGGCCCGGCTGCGCCCGTACTTCTGGTAGAGGTACTGGATCACCTCCTCGCGCCGCTCGTGCTCGAAGTCGATGTCGATGTCGGGCGGCTCGTTGCGCTCCCTGGAAATGAAGCGCTCGAACAGCACCGCCATGCGCGCCGGATCGACCTCGGTCACGCCGAGGCAGTAGCAGACCACCGAGTTCGCGGCCGAGCCGCGTCCCTGACACAGGATGTGGCGACTGCGCGCGAAGGCGACGATGTCGTACACCGTCAGGAAGTAGTGCTCGTACTTCAGCTCGGCGATGAGCTCCAGCTCGTGCTCGATCTGCGCCTGCACCTTGGCGGGCACGCCGTCGGGCCAGCGCCGCCCAGCCCCTTCGTAGGTGATGCGCCGCAGGTACGAGCTGGGCGTCTCCCCACTCGGCACCACTTCATCGGGGTACTGGTACTTCAGCTCGTCCAGGCTGAAGCTGCAGCGCTCGGCCACCAGCAGCGTCTGGGCCAGCAGATCCGCCGGGTACGTCTGCGCGAGCCGCAGACGCGTGCGCAGGTGCCGCTCGGCATTGACCTGCAGTTCCAGCCCGCACTCGGTCAGCGGCTTGCCTATGCGGGTCGCGGTCATCACGTCGTGCAGCGGCTTGCGCGAGCGCAGGTGCATGCAGACATCGCCGACCGCCACCAGCGGGATGGCCGACAGTTCGCTGGCCTCGCGCAGCCGGTACAACCACATCTCGTCGTCCAGCTGGCGCAGCAGTTCCGCACCCACCCAGCAGCGGCCGGTGAAGCGTGTCAACAGCCAGCGTGCCAGGCCGACCAGCTGCGATGGCGTGGCACCGCGCAGCGGTGAGGCAATGACCACGCAGTCGTCCAGGACGGCGCGATCCAGCTCCCGCAGCCGCAGCCGGTAGCTGCCCTTCGGCGCATTGCGGCGCAGCGCGGTGATGAACTCGCACAGGTTGCCGTAACCGTCGAGCGTGCAGGCCAGCGCGACCAGGTTGAACGGTGCCGGCTCATCGCCCTCCTCGACCTCGACCCGGAACTGGCTGCCGACCAGCAGCTTCAGGCCGACGCGCTGTGCGGCGCCATGGGCGCGCACGATGCCGGCCATCGAACATTCGTCGGTCAGCGCCAGCGCGCTGTAGCCCATCGCCTTCGCGCGCTCGACCAGTTCCTCCGGCTGGCTGGCGCCGAGCAGGAAGCTGAAGCTGCTGACGCATCGCAGTTCGGCATAGGCCGGCAGTCCTGGCGTCGTTTCCATGGCCGCTCACGCGAAGATGCCGTGCAGGTACCAGGCGGTCTCGTCGCGGGCCAGACGCTGCTGGTAGATCCACAACACGCCGGCGTGTTCGCTGAGCGCGACCCAGTAGTCGCGCTCGACGTGGGCGGTGGTGGCTTCGTCGCCCTGGCCGATGCGGTGCCACCAGCCGCCCTCGACCCGGTGCGGGCCGGTCAGCAGGTGCAGCACGCCCTGGTACATCGGCCGGTGGCCGCGCATCGCCAGCTTCAGCGGCTGCGGCAGCACCCAGGTCGGCTGCGGCATCTGCGGTGCCGGCGCCGACTTGCGCACCGGCTTCGGCTGGGGCAGCGGCTGCCACATCTGCATCCATTCCAGTCGGTGGTCGTCCGCCAGTACCGGACGCAGCACATGCTCGGGGCCGATGCGGGCGGCGATGCGCTCCAGCACCAGCTGCAGCGACTCGCCGGCCTGGGCGGGATCCGGCAGCAGCGAAGCGCTCTTCTCGTCGAGGGCGACGATCTCTGTCGCGACGAGCCGCAACTCGCCGACCGGCGCCTGCAGTTCCACCTTGGCCAGGTGCTCGGCCAGCAGCCGGCACAGGTGTTCGAGATGGCGGCTGGGTTCGGCCGTGCGGATGCACAGCTCACCGCCTTCGCCGGCCGAGCGCGAGCGCATGGCATCGTGGGCCCAGTGCAGCGTGAAGGCGCTGATGCCGCTGTGCCGTGCGGCCAGCCAGCCGCACATTTGCAGCAGCAGCCGCCTGGCGCCGAAAAGCAGTGCCGGGGCCATCTCCACCCGCGACAGCAACTCGAGCCGGGCCTCGAAGGTCTCGGGCACCTCGATCCAGCTGTGGGCCTCGGGTTGCAGGCCGTAGGCCCGGTCCAGCGCCAGCAGCAGCGCCTTGTCGAAACGCCGGCTCAGGCCCCCGCGCGGCAGCCGGCGCACGTCGCCCAACGTGCGACAGCCGAGCCGGGCGAGCGTGGCCTCGTGCGCCTGCACGGCACCCAGCACCTTCAGCGGCAGGCGGTCGAGCAGTTCGTCCAACGGCCGCTTGAAGCCATTCTCCAGGCCCGCCCGCGCGAAGGCCTGCGCGGCCAGGCTGTTCACGGCCCAGGCGACGCTGCTGACGCCGAGGTCGCGGCCTTCCTGGACCATGCGGTCGCGCAGCGCGCGCCTGCCGCCGAACAGCCGCGCGCTGGCTTCGACCTCCATCAGCACCGTGTCCTCACAGACGGCGACCCGGGGCGTGAACTGCAAGGCCCAGATCGCGACGGCGCGCAAGGCCTCAGCGGACGGCAGCGCTTCGTCGGGGCGCGGCGGCAGGAGCAGGGCTGCCCAGAGCATGGACAGGTTCCCGGTGAGCGCTGCGTGCAGCGACGAGCTGACTCGGCCGCAGCAGCCGGGGCGTGAGGACGGACTGCAGGCCGCCGGGCACCGACGGCAGCGTGACGATGGCGTCGTGCGCCGGGCCGCGGCGCTTGAGCACCTGGACCTGCAGCGCCCAGTCCAGGCCGAAGGTCGTGAAGACACGCAGCGGCGCGGCCGAGGCTTCGTGCTGCGCGGCCGCGGGTCTGAAGAGGAACACTGGGCCGTCGCAGGCCTGGGCGCAGACCTGCAGCCGCCGGATCTGCTCCGGCCGGGCCTGCGGCAGCCAGGAGACCACGGCAGCGCAGGCGCCCGACTTGATCAGCTGCTCGGTGCACCATAGCCGTTCGGCCGGGGCCTCGGCCTGTACCCACACCAGGTGATGTTCATCGATGCCGCAATGGCGCAGCCCCGGCAGGTGCGGTGTCTTCGGTGGGCCGATGACGACGACGTGGCCGCCGTCGACGACGATGCCCTGCAGGGCCAGGCCGATCAGGCGCCACTCCAGCACCGAAGGCTGCGGGCAGAGGATCTCGGTCAGGGCGCGCGTGGGCCAGCCGGAGCCCGGCAGTTCAGCATCCAGGGCCCTGAAGCCGCTGGACACGGCACTGCCGGCGGCATGCCCCAGGTCGCTGGCGTGCCAGACGGCCTGCTCTACTTCGGGCGGCAGCGCACCCGGCACCGAGCGCCGCGGGCGTGATCGTGAGGCGTGAGCAAAGCTCTGGGCCGGCAGTGCCTCGTCTGCGGCCCATGACAGAACGGCAGACATCGTGCGACCAAAGCTGTATGGATATCCAGTATTACACTACATGCCATCGGCTGCCAAGTGGGGACGAGAGTCCGAGATGAGCAGTCGTTCACTCGACGATGGCCACGCTTCCGATCTGCTCCTACTGCGGTGCCGCTGCGACCCTGGTGACCGGTGCTCGCCTGTATGCGCATCGGCCCGAGCTGGCCGGGCGCAGCTTCTGGGAATGCGCCGCTTGCCAGGCCTGGGTCGGCTGCCACACGCCGCGGGGCGATGACGATCCCGACTGCCCGCGGCCGCTGGGCACGCTGGCCGATGCGTCGCTGCGCCGCTGGCGCAACTCGGCGCACGCGCTCTTCGATCCGATCTGGCGGTCCGGCAGTATGAGCCGCGGCCAGGCCTACACGTGGCTGGCCGAGGAGATGGGGCTGCCGAGGGTGCAGTGCTTCATCGGCGGCTTCAGCGAGGCGCAGTGCAAGGCGGTGGTGGAGATCTGCGCGCGTGCCCCCAGCGACGAGGCGCCACCGAGTGAAGCCGACATGCAGGCCATGCGCGAATTCGCCGTCGAAGTCGCGCGCACGGGCAACGCGCCGAAGAAGCCTTCGCCGCTCTGAGCCGCGCCGTTCGTTCCGCGCTGTCTACGCCGCCAGGCGGTGCTCGTAGTACGGCCGCTCGCGGTCGTCGAGGATGGCGTATTGCGCCGCCAGGTTGCGCGGATCGGGGTTGAGCCACTCGTCGAGCCGCTCCCGGCGCAGCGGGATGATGCAGCGATCGTGGCCCGCGGCCGCCACTTCGGGCGGCGGCTCGTCGGTGATCGCCGCCACGGAATCCAGGTCGGGCTCGTCCTTGCCGGTCCAGTGCGACCAGACGCAGGCGACGAGCATCGGCTCCATGCCCTGCGGGCGGAATTCGAGGATGACGTCTTCCGGCTGTTCGCTGGGCCGCAGCTCGCGGCCTTCCATCTTGTGCCGGTCGACGTGCTCGTAGAAGGCCTCGGCCAGCATCACGCCGTGATGGCGGCCGAACTGGCCCTTCCAGAAGCCTTCGAGGTTGTCGCGGCGCGCGTTGTAGCAGCCGGGAAACTTCTGGTCGTAGAAGGCGGGCTTGCCGGCCGGACGGCACTGGTAGCGCATCAGGCGCACGATGCGCTGGCCGTTCTCGACGACCATCACCGGGGCGTAGGTGCCGGGATAGATGCGGTCGTCCTCCGCCAGGGCCTCGGTGCGCTGCAGGCCGGCGAGCTTGTCGCGGGCCCAGTCCACCTTCTTCGCGGCAATGCGCTCGTCTTCGCTGGCCTTCTTGGTGAACTTGGTCTGCAGGCGCTGCCGGGCCTCGACCAGCCGGGTACGCTGTTCGAACAGGGTGCGCTGGTAGACCAGTGCCTCGTCCGCCCTGTGCTCGGCAATGAACTTGCGGATCTCTCGTTCCTGGTCGGTGACGGGATGGTCGAAGGCCGCTTCGACGCCGCGGGCGATCAGCAGCTTGCGGCTGCTGCGGCGGCGCCAGAAGGCGTCGTAGAACTGCTTCAGGTCGACGCTGGCACCGAACAGGCGCACGTAGGCGCGATAGTCGGCGACGACCTTGGCGGAATAGCACATGCGGGTCCGGCGATAGTCCGTGGATGGGCGCACTTTACGCCGCGAGGACCCGCGGCCGCGCGCATGCATCAAGGGGTCGGTCAGCCCGGCATCGATGCCGGTTCGGCGATGGAAGTCCCGTCTCCAGGTGCTGCCAAGGCGTCGTCCACGATCTGCTGTGTCTCCAAGGCCGCGAGCGCGTCGAGGCACGCCCACAGCGGCTCCGGACGCGCGTCGACCACGCGCGCCCACGCCGCCACCTTGTCCCGCAGGGCCGCGGCCTGGCCGATGCCGCCGCAGCGCACGCGCACCACGGGAATGACGCGGCCCTCGAACTGCACGCCGGCCGCACCGGCCAGCAGCGCGCGCATGGCGGCCCGGTCGACCTCGTGGCGCTCTTCTTCCGCGACGCTCCAGCGTAGACGCACCCAGGCGCCCTCGGCCGGCTGCTCCGCGAGCGCGGCGCGCAGCGCGCCGAGTTCAGGCTTGCCGTCGAAGCGGAAGTCGAGCGTGCGGCGTGCCGGCGTGGCTTCGAGTCGGCACGCGGCGGCGTGCGCCTCGATGTGCCAGAACAGGAAGCCCTTGTCACCCGCCTCGCCGTGGTGGAAGCGGCCGATGGACCCGGCATAGGCGATGCATTGCCGCCCGACGCCGCCATCGGATTCCCAGCGCTGGTGACGGTGGATGTGGCCCAGCAGCACCGCCTGCGCGCCTGCGTCGAACAAGCCGCCGGTCGTGAACTCGTGGTCGAAACCGGCCATCGGCACCCCGTGCTCGGAAATGCAGCCGAACACCGTGCCATGGGACACCAGCAAGGTCGGCAGCCCGAGCGCTCGCGCCTGCGCATGCACCGGCGCCAGACCATGCAGCAGCGCCGCGATGTGTTCGCCGGTCGCACTCGCCGCGTCCGCGGCACCCGCTGCCGCAGCCACGGCCGCGCGGTTGACCGTGGGCAAGCACGAGACGAGCGCCCTCAGCCCCTCGGGCAGGCGCTCGAAACACCAGCCCGTCGATGCGACCCAGCGGCCCGCCGTGCTCAGACCGACCTGCCCGATGCAGTCGGCCACGTGCACGGCGTAGCGTCCACCCAGCTTCCTGAACACCGACAAGGTACCCGACGGTTCATGCGACCAGGTGCCCTGCAGCATCAGTACCGGACAGTGGTCCGCGAGGCAGCGCACGCGGTTGACCAGCGCCACCGCGGCCGGCGAATGCAGGTCCAGCGCATGGTCTGTGCTGTCGCCGGAAATCACCGCTGCCTGTGCCCCCAAAACCAGCGCGCGCTCGATGGCGGCGGCGAAGCAGCGGTCGGCCTCGTCCAGGTTGCGCGTCCCGTAGTGCAGGTCGGAGAAGTGCGCCACCCGCAGCGCGCCCTCGCCCTTCATGACACCCCCCGCAGGGTGGCAGCGATCTTGTCGGCATAGCCTTCGGCGTCGTTGCGGTGGCGCTGCAGTTCGTCCCAGGCACGGCGGCGACCGCGCGCGTTCAGCTTCCAGCCCGGGCCCCAGCGCTGCGCCGCGTAGCGGTCGAAGTCGGCTGCATCGATACCGAGCCCGGCCGCCAGCGTCATGACCTTGTCCAATGCCGATTCGCCGCCGGGCTCGGTCGGCTCGTCGACGGGTGCCACCGGTTCCGTGACATCCCCTCCGAGCGCCGCGCAGGCCACCTGGGCCTGCGCGATGACGGCTTCATCGTCCTCACGATCACGCAGCAACGCACACACGTCCACCGGTGCCTCCAGCTCGATGATCCATTGCGGCACGCGCACGGCGATGCCTCGCTCGTCGATGTGGCTCACCTCCATCAGGCGCTTGGACAGGTAGAACGGCGTGCGCTGGCGGTCCAGGAAACCCGAGATGCGCCCGCCGCGCAGGAAGCCGACGGTCTCGAACTTCTGGATCGCGGCGTTCATCGCATAGAAGCTGCTCGTGTGCAGCTCGAAGGCGCTAAGCGAACGGATGCCGGGCACGAAGAACAGGAAGCGGCCGCTGAGGTTGCACTCGCGCTGCTGGTATTCGCGACAGGCCTCGGGCTCGCAGATGCCGCCGTTGGCCTCGCGCAGGACCGCTTTGCGTCCGCCGAAGAGCCGGACGGCGCGCCGCCCTTGCGTGTCCAGCGGTACCGGTGCATGGCACATGCAGTGGCGCACCCGGCCATCGGCCGAATACTCCGACCAGTAGCGCCTGTCGTGGCTGCCCCAGGCCGCCAGCTCATGCGGCATCACAGTCTGCCAGTGGTCCGACGGAAACACCACCGGGAAGCGGTAGAGGTGATGGCCTTCGCCACGATCCTCGCCGTAGGCGTCCAGCAGTTCACTCGCCAGCACCGGGTTGGCAAAGTCCGCGGCGCGCACGGTGAACCAGGGCACGTTGC
>DAORHX010000009.1:0-25072 GCA_035438245.1 Rubrivivax sp. | reverse complement strand
TCAGCTCGTGGATCAGTTCCTCGATCTTGCCGGTGGAGATCGGGTCCAGCGCCGAGCAGGGCTCGTCGAGCAGCAGCACCTCGGGGCGGATGGCGATGCCGCGCGCGATGCACAGCCGCTGCTGCTGCCCGCCCGACAGGCCGGAGCCGCTTTGCGCCAGCTTGTCCTTGACCTCGGTCCACAGCGCCGCCTTCTTCAGCGCCCATTCGACACGCTCGTCCATCTCGTCGCGCGACAGCGTCTCGAACAGGCGCACGCCGAAGGCGATGTTGTCATAGATCGACATCGGGAACGGCGTCGGCTTCTGGAAGACCATGCCGACCTTGGCGCGGATCAGCGTCACGTCCTCCTTGCTGGTCAGGATGTTCTGCCCGTCGAGGTTGATCTCGCCTTCGGCGCGCTGCTCGGGGTACAGCTCGAACATGCGGTTGAAGGTGCGCAGCAGCGTGCTCTTGCCACAGCCCGACGGGCCGATGAACGCCGTCACCTTGCGCTCCGGGATGTCGAGGTGGATGTTCTTCAGCGCATGGAAGTTGCCGTAGTAGAAGTTCAGGTTGCGCACCGCCACCTTGGTGCGTTCGCTGCTCGGAGGTTGGGCCTTGGCGTCCATGGGGATAGGTCCGTTCAATGCTTGTTCTTGAAGAGCACGCGCGCCAGGATGTTCAGCAGCAGCACGCCCAGCGTGATCAGGAAGACACCCGCCCAGGCCAGCTGCTGCCAGTTCTCGTAGGGGCTCATCGCGAACTTGAAGATGGTCACCGGCAGGCTGGCCATCGGCTGGCTCAGGTCGCTGGTCCAGAACTGATTGGACAGCGCGGTGAACAGCAGCGGCGCGGTCTCGCCGGCGATGCGCGCCAACGCCAGCAGGATGCCGGTGATGACGCCGGCGCGCGCCGCCTTCAGCGTCACCGACAGGATCACCTTCCACTTCGGCGTGCCCAGCGCATAGGCCGCCTCGCGCAGCGCGTTGGGGATCAGGCTGAGCATGTTCTCGGTGGTGCGGATGACCACCGGGATGACGATCAGCGTCAGCGCCAGCACGCCGGCGATGCCGGAGAAGCCGCGCATCGGCGCCACCACCACCGCGTAGATGAACAGGCCGATGACGATCGACGGCGCCGACAGCAGGATGTCGTTGATGAAGCGCACCGCGTGGCCGAGCCAGGTCTTCTGGCCGTACTCGCCCAGGTAGATGCCGGCCAGCACACCGATCGGCGTGCCCAGCGCGGTGGCCAGCGCGACCATCACCACCGAGCCGAAGATGGCGTTGGCCAGGCCGCCGCCTTCACCCATCGGCGGCGGCGTCATCTCGGTGAACACCGACAGCGCCAGCCCGCCGAAGCCCAGGTAGACGGTCTCGAACAGGATCCAAGCCAGCCAGAACAGGCCGAAGCCCATGGCCAGCATCGACAGCGTCAGCGCGACGATGTTGACGCGCTTGCGCGCACGATGCCTGGCCAGCTTGGCCGATGACGGCGATGTGGAGGCGAGGCTGCTCATGACTTGGTGCCCTCCCCCTTCTTCAGCCGCAGCAGCAGCAGCTTGGACAGCGCCAGCACGACGAAGGTGATGAAGAACAGCACCAGCCCCAGGTAGATCAGTGACGCCTGGTGCAGCCCGGCGCCGGCTTCGGCGAATTCATTGGCCAGCGCCGAGGTGATGCTGTTGGCCGCCTGGAACAGCGACAGCGAATCCAGCTGGTTGAAGTTGCCGATGACGAAGGTCACCGCCATGGTCTCGCCCAGCGCGCGGCCCAGGCCGAGCATGATGCCGCCGATGACTCCGGTCTTGGTGTAGGGCAGCACCACCTTCGACACCACCTCCCAGGTGGTCGAGCCCAGCGCGTAGGCCGACTCCTTCAGCATCGGCGGCGTCACGTCGAAGACGTCGCGCATCACCGAGGCGATGAACGGGATGATCATGATCGCCAGGATGATGCCGGCCGACAGGATGCCGATGCCCACCGGCGGGCCGGAGAACATCGAACCCAGCAGCGGCACGTTGCCGAAGGCGGCCTGCAGCGGCGCCTGCACCCAGGTGGCCAGGATCGGCCCGAACACCAGCAGGCCCCACATGCCGTAGACGATCGACGGCACCGCCGCCAGCAGCTCGATGGCGATGCCCAGCGGCCGCTTCAGCCAGCCGGGCGACAGCTCGGTGAGGAACAGCGCGATGCCGAAGCTCACCGGCACGGCGATCAGCAGCGCGATGAACGAGGTCATCAGCGTGCCGTAGATCATCACCAGGCCGCCGAACTTCTGCTGCACCGGGTCCCATTCGCTGGACCACAGGAAGGGCAGGCCGAAATGCTGGATCGCCGGTGCCGCGCCGAACAGCAGCGAGACGATGATGCCGGCCAGCAGCAGCAGCGTCAGCCAGGCCGCGCCATGGGTCAGCAGCGCGAACAGCCGGTCGGCCCAGGGGGCCACGCGCCGGCGCTGCGGCGGGCGCCCCTTTGGAGTCGAGCGCTGCATCGCGGCGTCGGGGTCGTAGGGAGTGGCGGGGAGTGTAGCGGCCACGAAGCCTCCGCAGCGGGGTTGCCGGACGCGAGCGCGCGGCGGTTCAGTTCAGCGCCAGCGGCTTGCCGGACGCATCCTTCAGCTTGGCGTCCCACAGCTTGCGCGACAGCTCCTTGACCTTGGCCGGCAGCGGCACGTAGTCCAGATCGGCCGCGGCCTTGTCGCCCTGGGCGTAGGCCCAGTCGAAGAACTTCAGCGTGCCCGTGGCCGCAGCCGGCTTGTCCTGCACCTTGTGCATCAGGATGAAGGTGGCGCCGGTGATCGGCCAGCTGTCCTTGCCGGCCTGGTCGGTGAGCACCTGGTAGAAGCTCTTCGACCAGTCGGCGCCGGCGGCCGCGGCCTTGAAGCTGTCGTCGTCGGGGGCGACAAAGCTGCCGTCCTTGTTCTGCAGCAGCACGTGGCTCATCTTGTTCTGCTTGGCGTAGGCGTACTCGACGTAGCCGATGGCGTTGGGCAGGCGCTGCACGAAGGCCGAGACACCCTCGTTGCCCTTGCCGCCGACGCCTGTGGGCCACTTGACCGCGGTGCCTTCACCGACCTTGGCCTTCCAGTCGGGATTGGTCTTCGACAGGTAGTTGGTGAACAGGAAGCTGGTGCCGGAGCCGTCGGCGCGCGTCACCGGCGCGATCGCCGCGTCGGGCAGCGCCAGGCCCGAGTTCAGCGCGGTGATCGCCGCGTCGTTCCACTTGGTGATCTTGCCGAGGTAGATGTCGCCGAGCACCGCGCCGGTCAGCTTCAGCTGTCCGGGCGCCACGCCCTTGATGTTGACCACCGGCACGACACCGCCGATGACCGTCGGGAACTGGATCAGGCCGTCCTTGGCCAGTTGTTCATCGGTCAGCGGCGCGTCGGAGGCGCCGAAGTCCACCGTCTTGGCGGTGATCTGCTTGATGCCGGCGCCGGAGCCGACCGACTGGTAGTTGATGCGTGCGCCGGTGGCCTTGTGGTAGGAATCGGCCCATTTGGCGTAGATCGGTGCGGGGAACGAGGCGCCGGCGCCGGTGACGTCTTGCGCCAGGGCGGTGCCGGACAGCAGCAAGGCTGCCGAGCCGGCCACCGCGCCACGAAGGAAGGTCTTCAACATGGATCCACCTGCAGTGAAGTGTTCGATGACCTTCACTGTAGGCAAGCCGCATGACGGCTTCGTGACACTGTCGTGGCGCCGCCGTGACATGACGGCCGGTCACATGCCCGTCACGCCGTTGTCACATTTGCTCGCGCGAGCCAGGTTGCGTTCACCCCGTACCGGCGGGTGCGCACAGGCGCTAGGCCAAGGCTGCGGCGGCCAGCCTTTGCGCCGCCCTGCGACCCAGCTCCGCGTCGCGCGCCTCGACCATGATGCGCAGCACCGGCTCGGTGCCCGACGCACGAATCAGCACGCGGCCACCGTCGCCGAGTTCGGCATCGACCGCCTGCTGTGTGTCGGCCAGCGTCGGGTTGGCGCGCCAGTCGCGCCCTTCGGGCAGACGGATGTTCAGCAGGGTCTGCGGATACAGCTCGACGTCGCGCAACAGCCCGCCCAGGCGGCTGCCGGTGTTCTGCAGCGCCTGCATCACCTGCAACGCACTGACGATGCCGTCTCCCGTGGTGTGCCGGTCCAGCACCAGCAAGTGGCCGGAGCCTTCGCCGCCGAGCTGCCAACGGCGCTCGACCAGCTCCTCGAGCACATAGCGGTCGCCGACCTTCGCGCGCACCAGCGGGATATCGCGCCGGCGCAGCGCCATCTCGACCGCCATGTTCGTCATCAGCGTGCCGACCACACCCGGCACCGGCTGTCCACGCGCCAGGCGATCGGCAACCATCACGTACAGCAACTCGTCGCCGTTGTAGATGCGCCCGTCGGCGTCGACCATCACCAGTCGATCGGCATCGCCATCCAGCGCGATGCCGTAGTCGGCGCGCTCGGCACGCACGCGCGCCGCCAGTGCGGCCGGCGCGGTGGCGCCGACGTCGAGGTTGATGTTGGTGCCGTCGGGGCTGCAGCCCATGGCGACGACATCGGCGCCGAGCTCATGGAACACGTCGGGCGCCACGTGATAGGCCGCGCCATGCGCCGCGTCGACGACCAGCTTCAGCCCGCGCAGCGACAACTCGCTGCCGACCGTGCTCTTGCAGAACTCGATGTAGCGGCCGCTCGCATCGTCCAGTCGCCGTGCGCGGCCCAGGCCCGCGGCATCGACCCAGCGCGGCATCTCTTCCAGCGCCGCCTCCACCGCCGCCTCCCATTCGTCGGGCAGCTTCTCGCCGCGCGCCGAGAAGAACTTGATGCCGTTGTCGGCAAAGGGGTTGTGCGATGCGCTGATGACCAGCCCCAGGTCCAGGCGCAACGCGCGGGTCAGGTAGGCCACACCCGGCGTCGGCAGCGGGCCGCTGAGCAGCACGTCGACGCCGGCCGACGCGAAGCCGGCCTCCAGCGCCGACTCGATCATGTAGCCGGAGATGCGCGTGTCCTTGCCGATGATCACGGTCGGCCGCGCCACACTGCGGCGCAGCACCATGCCCACCGCATGCCCCAGCCGCAACATGAAATCCGGTGTGATCGGTGTCATGCCGACCGTGCCGCGAATGCCGTCGGTGCCGAAATAGCGTCTGCTCATCGAGGTCTGTCCTTGTCTGCGGGCGTGTGTCCGCCGGTGCACGAAAAGCGAGCGGGGCCCGCAGGCCCCGTGTGAACATGAAGCGGCGTCCGGTGCCGCTCAAGCCGGCGCGTGTGCGCCGTCCGGGTTGACCGGCGGCGTCGGACCCGACGGCGTGCGCGAGGACACCGGCGACCAGTCCTTCGGCGGCCGCGGCGGCTTGCCCCCCATGATGTCGTCGATCTGCTCGCTGTCGATGGTTTCCCACTCGAGCAGCGCATTGGCCATCGCGTGCATCTTGTCCTGGTTCTCTTCGATCAGCTTGCGCGCCAGCGCGTACTGCTCGTCGATGATGCGGCGGATCACCGCGTCGACCTTCTGCATCGTCTGCTCGGAGACGTTGACATGCTTGGTCACCGAGCGGCCGAGGAAGACCTCGCCTTCGTTCTCGGCATAGACCATGGGCCCCAGTTCGTCGGTCATGCCGTAGCGCGTGACCATGTCGCGCGCGATCTGCGTCGCGCGCTCGAAGTCGTTGCTGGCGCCGGTGGTCATCTGGTTCATGAACACCTCTTCGGCGATGCGCCCGCCGAACAGCACGCTGATGGTGCTGAGCATGCGTTCCTTGTCCAGGCTGTAGCGGTCCCCCTCCGGCAGCTGCATGGTCACGCCCAGCGCGCGGCCGCGCGGGATGATCGTCACCTTGTGCACCGGGTCGGTCTTGGGCAGCATGCGCGCGACCAGCGCGTGGCCCGACTCGTGGTAGGCGGTGTTCTTCAGCTCCTCGGCGGGCATCGTCATCGACTTGCGCTCCGGGCCCATCATGATCTTGTCCTTGGCGCGCTCGAAATCGCCCATCTCGACGACGCGACCGTTGCGCCGCGCGGCGAACAGCGCCGCCTCGTTGACCAGGTTGGCCAGGTCCGCACCACTGAAGCCCGGCGTACCGCGCGCCAGGATGTCGGCGCGGATGTCCTGCCCGACCGGCACCTTGCGCATGTGCACGTTGAGGATCGCCTCGCGGCCGCGCACGTCGGGCAGCGAGACGAACACCTGACGGTCGAAGCGGCCCGGACGCAGCAGCGCCGGGTCGAGGATGTCGGGCCGGTTGGTCGCGGCCATGACGATGACGCCGACGTTGGTGTCGAAGCCGTCCATCTCGACCAGCATCTGGTTCAGCGTCTGCTCGCGCTCGTCGTTGCCGCCGCCCAGGCCGGCGCCGCGGTGGCGGCCGACGGCATCGATCTCGTCGATGAAGATGATGCACGGCGCGCTCTTTTTCGCCTGCTCGAACATGTCGCGCACGCGCGCCGCGCCGACGCCGACGAACATCTCGACGAAGTCGGAGCCGGAGATCGAGAAGAACGGCACCTTGGCCTCGCCGGCGATGGCCTTGGCCAGCAGCGTCTTGCCGGTGCCCGGCGGGCCGACCAGCAGCACGCCACGCGGGATGCGCCCGCCGAGTTTCTGGAACTTCTGGGGATCCTTCAGGAAGTCGACCAGCTCCTTGACCTCTTCCTTGGCTTCCTCGCAGCCGGCGACATCGGCGAAGGTGGTGGTGTTGTTGGCCTCGTCGAGCA
This sequence comes from Rubrivivax sp., assembly GCA_035438245.1. Classification (GTDB taxonomy): domain Bacteria; phylum Pseudomonadota; class Gammaproteobacteria; order Burkholderiales; family Burkholderiaceae_C; genus Rubrivivax. Next base: position 18,397 of record DAORHX010000009.1, on the reverse strand, counting down.
TGCGCGCCTTGCTCTTGCCGAAGCTGAAGGCGCCGCCCTTGCCGCCGCCCTGCATCTGGCGCATGAAGTAGACCCACACGCCGATCAGCAGCAGCATCGGCCCCCAGCTGACGAGGATGCTCATCAGCAGCGACGGCTCCTCGCGCGGCTTGACGTCGAACTTGACGCCGCTGGCGATCAGGTCGCCGACCAGGCCGCGGTCCAGGTAGGTGGCGGTGCTGCGCAGCCGCTTGTCGTCGTTGGTGACGGCGAGGATCTCGGTGCCGCCGTTGCCCTCTTGCAGCGTGACGGACTTGATGCGCTTGGCGCGCACTTCCTCCAGGAAGTCGGAGTAGCCGATCTGGTTGCCCTGCATGGCCCCCCGGTCGAACTGCTTGAAGACGGTGAACAGCACCAGGGCGATCACCAGCCAGACTGCGACTTTAGAGAACCATTGATTGTTCACCGCGGCTCCTGTTCCACTTTCGGCACGGCCGGCCCAACATGCACGCACAAGCCGGCTTCCACGGCAGATGGGGTCGATTCTAGTGCAGACAAGGCTTGCGCCGCCCTCGCTGCAGGGCCGCGGCACCGCCGTCGCCGTGTGCAAGTGTGCGCAACCTCAGACCGCCTTGGGACTCCTGCCGACCAGAAAGGTTTCCGCCGACTTGTCGCGAGAAGCCTTCGGTTTGATGGCCTTGACGACACGAAAGCGGTCCTTGAACAGCTTGACCAGTTGGCTGTAGCCGCTGCCGTGGAACACCTTGCACACCAGCGCGCCGTCGGGCTCGAGGTGCCGCATCGCGAACTCCACCGCCAGCTCGACCAGGTGGGAAATGCGCGCCGCGTCGGCCGACTCGATACCCGACAGGTTGGGCGCCATGTCCGACAGCACCAGGTCCACCCGCTGGCCGCCCAACTGCTCGACCAACTGCCCGAGCACGGCTTCGTCGCGGAAGTCGCCCTGGATGAAGAACACGCCGTCGATCGGCTCGAAGTCCAGCAGGTCCAGCGCGATGATGCGCCCCTGCAGCCGGCCGCTGGCAGCGCCACCGCTGCCCGCCAGCTTTGGCGCGAACCGGCGTCGCAGGTACTGGCTCCAGGCGCCGGGCGCGGCGCCGAGGTCGATCACGCATTGGCCCGGCTCGACCAGGCCCAGCGCTTCGTCGATCTCCTTCAGCTTGTAGGCTGCGCGGGCGCGGTAGCCTTCCCTCTGCGCCAGCTTGACATAGGGATCGTTGACATGGTCGTTGAGCCAGGCCTTGTTGATCTTGCGGCTCTTGCTGTGGATCTTCATCGCGGGCCGATAATAGGCCGATGCCTGCACTGACTCTGACCCCGGCCGAACGCAAGGCACTGCGCAGCCAGGCCCATCACCTGGACCCCGTGGTGCTCGTCGGCGCCGAAGGCCTCAGCGCCGCGGTGCTGAAGGAAGCCGACGCGGCGTTGAAGGCGCACGGCCTGATCAAGGTGCGCATGTTCTCCGACCAGCGTGACGAGCGCGCGTTGGCGCTGGCCCAGCTGGCGCAAGCGCTCGACGCTGCGCCGGTGCAGCACATCGGCAAGCTGCTGGTGCTGTGGCGGCCGATCCCGGCGGCGCCGAAGCCCGCCGCCGAGCCGCGCGGCGCGGCGCCACGCGTCGTGAAGATCCTGAAGTTCTCGAAGAGCGGCAACCACCGTCCGCAGATCAAGAAGATCAAGGTCTACGGCAACCAGCGCGTCACCGCCGGCGGCGAGATCAAACGCGCCAAGCCGCGCACCATCAGCGTCAAGAAGAAGGCGGTCTGAACTCGGCGCCCGCTGCGCGCCAGGCGAGCCAGAGCACCAGCGCCGTCTTCGCCGCGTAGAACAGCGTGCTGATCAGGTGCAGCTGGCCGAAGCTCAACGCGCCCTGCCCGGCGCGCGCCGCCGTCATCAGCGGCTGCACGCCGAAATAGCCCGCCAGCGTGCACAGCACGGTGCCGTACAGCAGCAGGCTGTTGGTGCGGCCCGCTGCGCCGTGGCGGCGTTCCAGCCACAACATCGCGCTCGCCAGCACCAGGCTCAGCCAGGCTTCGCGCACGAACAGGCGTGACACGACGCGGCCGGCCTCGGCGCTGGACAGCGCGCCGAAGGCCGCCGGCGCGGCGATGGCGGCGATGCACAGCAGCACACCCGCCCACAGCGCCGGCAGCACAGCGCGCAGCCGCGCCGCCATCTCGAGCCGATGTGTCTTTGCCACTTTGCTCGACCCCGGGGCGGGAACGACGAAGTCGCTTCCTGGGAGGCTCAGAGGTAGCGCACCTCGATGACTTCGTAGCTCTTCAGGCCCCCGGGCGCCTTGACTTCGGCCACGTCGCCCGCCGAGCGGCCGATCAGCGCACGTGCGATCGGGCTGCTGATCGAGATCAGCCCCAGCTTCAAGTCGGCTTCGTCGTCGCCGACGATCTGGTAGGTGACACGCGCGCCGTTGGCTTCGTCTTCCAGTTCGACCGTCGAGCCGAAGACGACGCGGCCGTCGGCGTCGAGCGTGGCCGGATCGATCACCTGCGCGGTCGCCAGCTTGCCTTCGATCTCGAGGATGCGGCCTTCGATGAAGCCCTGCTTGTCCTTGGCCGCCTCGTATTCGGCGTTCTCCGACAGGTCACCCTGCGCGCGCGCGTCGGCAATCGCCTGGATCACCGCATGGCGCTCGATGGTCTTCAGCCGGTGCAGCTCTGCCTTCAGCTTCTCGCTGCCGCGGCGTGTCAAGGGGATGGTGCTCATGGTTTCGGGCTCACAAGAAAGGGAAGCCGCCGCGTCGGTGCCGTTTGTGAGGCAAACGGCCCGCCGCGGCGGCGGTGATGCGGTGAATCTTAAGTCAGTTCGGCGTGCAGCTCCTGCAGCGAACGCACCTCCAGCTCGTGCTGGTGGTTCATCGCCTCGGTCGCCGCCTCGCTGCCGGCCATCGTCGTGTAGTAGGTCACGCGGTGCGCCAGCGCCGCGGTGCGGATGTGGCGCGAATCGGCGATGGCCGTGCGCGTCTCGTCGACGGTGGTGAACACCAGCTGGATCTCGCCGGCCTTGAGCATGTCGACGATGTGCGGGCGCCCGTCCTTGAGCTTGTTGACCACGCGCACCGGCAGGCCGGCCTCGGCGATGGCCGCCGCCGTGCCCTTGGTGGCCACCACATGGAAGCCCAGGGCCACCAGGTCCCCCGTCACCTTGACCGCGCGCGCCTTGTCGGCGTTCTTCACCGTGACCACCGCCGTGCCCTTGTCCGGCAGGCGCGAACCGGCGCCGAGCTGGCTCTTCAGCATCGCTTCACCGAAGGTCGAGCCCACGCCCATGACCTCGCCGGTGGAGCGCATCTCCGGGCCGAGGATGGGGTCGACGCCGGGGAACTTGTTGAACGGGAACACCGCCTCCTTGACGCTGAAGTACGGCGGCACCACCTCGTGCGGCTCGCACCCGTCGGCGCCGCGCTGGTCGCTCAGCGCCTGGCCGGCCATGCAGCGCGCGGCGATCTTGGCCAGCGGCTGGCCGGTGGCCTTGCTGACGAAGGGCACGGTGCGCGAGGCCCGCGGGTTCACCTCCAGCACGTAGACGGTGGCTTCGTCGCCCTCGCCCTGGATGGCGAACTGCACGTTCATCAGGCCGACCACCTTCAGCGCCCTGGCCATCAACGTGGTCTGGCGGCGCAGCTCGTCCTGCAGCGCCGACGACAACGAATACGGCGGCAGCGAGCAGGCCGAATCGCCGCTGTGGATGCCGGCGGCTTCGACGTGCTCCATGATGCCGCCGATCATCACGTGCTTGCCGTCGCTGATGCAGTCGACATCGACCTCGATGGCGTCGTCGAGGAAGCGGTCGAGCAGCACCGGCGACTTCTCCGACACCTTGACCGCCTCGCGCATGTAGCGCTGCAGGTCCTTGTCGCCGTGCACGATCTCCATCGCGCGGCCGCCGAGCACGTAGCTGGGGCGCACCACCAGCGGGTAGCCGATCTGCTGCGCCAGCTCCAGCGCCGCCTCCTCGGTGCGTGCGGTGCGGTTCGGCGGCTGCTTCAGCCTCAAGCGTTGCAGCAGTTGCTGGAAGCGCTCGCGGTCCTCGGCGATGTCGATCGAATCCGGCGAGGTGCCGATGATCGGCACGCCGTTGGCTTCCAGGTCCAGCGCCAGCTTCAGCGGCGTCTGGCCGCCGTACTGCACGATCACGCCGACCGGCTTCTCGACCGCGACGATCTCCAGCACGTCCTCCAGCGTCACTGGTTCGAAGTACAGCCGGTCGCTGGTGTCGTAGTCGGTGGACACCGTCTCCGGGTTGCAGTTGACCATGATGGTCTCGTAGCCATCCTCGCGCATGGCCAGCGCAGCGTGCACGCAGCAGTAGTCGAACTCGATGCCCTGGCCGATGCGGTTGGGCCCGCCGCCCAGCACCATGATCTTCTTGCGGTCGGTGGGATCGGCCTCGTTTTCCTCGTCGTAGCAGGAATACATGTAGGCCGTGGGCGTGGCGAACTCGGCGGCGCAGGTGTCGACGCGTTTGTAGACCGGGCGCACGCCCAGCGCGTGGCGACGCTGGCGCAGCTCGTGCTGGTTCGTGCCCAGCAGCCTGGCCAGACGCTTGTCCGAGAAACCCTTGCGCTTGAGGAAGCGCAGTTCGGCCGCCGACAGCGAGTCGAGCGTGCGCCCGGCGAGCTGCTGCTCGGTGGCGACGATCTCCTCGATCTGCGCCAGGAACCACGGGTCGATGGCCGTTTCCTCGAAGATCTCGTCCAGGCTCATGCCGATGCGCATCGCGTCGGCCACGTACAGCAACCGCTCGGGGCCGGCCTCACCGATCTCCTCGATGATCTCGTCGCGGTCGGTCGATCGTTCGTTCAAGCCGTCGATGCCGGTTTCCAGGCCACGCAGCGCCTTCTGCAGGCTCTCCTGGAAGGTGCGGCCGATGGCCATCACCTCGCCCACCGACTTCATCTGCGTGCCCAGGTGCGGATCGGCCTCGCGGAACTTCTCGAAGGCGAAGCGCGGCACCTTGGTCACCACGTAGTCGATGCTCGGCTCGAAGCTGGCCGGCGTGGCGCCGCCGGTGATGTCGTTGCGCAGCTCGTCCAGCGTGTAGCCCACCGCCAGCTTGGCGGCGACCTTGGCGATCGGGAAGCCGGTGGCCTTGGACGCCAGCGCCGAAGAGCGGCTCACGCGCGGGTTCATCTCGATCACCACCATGCGGCCGCTGTTCGGGTCGATCGCGAACTGCACGTTCGAGCCCCCGGTGTCGACGCCGATCTCGCGCAGGATGGCGATCGACGCATTGCGCATCAGCTGGTATTCCTTGTCCGACAGCGTCTGCGCCGGCGCGACGGTGATCGAGTCGCCGGTGTGGATGCCCATCGGGTCGAGGTTCTCGATGGCGCAGACGATGATGCAGTTGTCCTTGCTGTCGCGCACCACCTCCATCTCGAACTCTTTCCAGCCGATCAGCGATTCTTCGATCAGCAGCTCGTTGGTCGGCGACAGGTCCAGCCCGCGCTTGCAGATCTCCTCGAACTCGTCCGGGTTGTAGGCGATGCCGCCGCCGGTGCCGCCGAGCGTGAAACTCGGCCGGATGACCATCGGGAAGCCGGTGCCGCCAGTTTCGGCCGTGATGCGCCGCTGCACCGCCAGCGCCTCCTCCATCGAATGCGCGATGCCGCTGCGCGCCGAGCCCAGGCCGATCGAGGTCATCGCGTCCTTGAACTTCAGCCGGTCCTCGGCCTTCTCGATGGCGTGCTCGTTGGCGCCGATCATCTCCACGCCATACTTCGCCAGCACGCCGTGCTTGTGCAGGTCGAGCGCGCAGTTCAGCGCCGTCTGCCCGCCCATCGTCGGCAGCAGCGCGTCGGGCCTTTCCTTGGCGATGATCTTTTCCAGCACCGGCCAGGTGATCGGCTCGATGTAGGTGGCGTCGGCCATCTCCGGGTCGGTCATGATCGTCGCCGGATTGCTGTTGACCAGCACGACGCGGTAGCCCTCCTCGCGCAGCGCCTTGCAGGCCTGTGCACCGGAGTAGTCGAACTCGCAGGCCTGGCCGATGACGATCGGGCCGGCGCCGATGATGAGGATCGATTTCAGGTCGCTGCGCTTAGGCATGGTTCGTCTCCGCCATCAGCGCCGTGAACCGGTCGAACAGGTAGCCGATGTCGTGCGGCCCGGGGCTGGCTTCCGGGTGGCCCTGGAAGCAGAAGGCCGGCCGGTCGGTGCGCTGCAGCCCCTGCAGCGTGCCGTCGAACAGCGACACGTGCGTCGGCCGCAGGTTCGCCGGCAGCGTGGCCTCGTCGACCGCGAAGCCGTGGTTCTGGCTGGTGATCGAGACGCGGCCCGAGTCCAGGTCCTTCACCGGGTGGTTGGCGCCGTGGTGGCCGAACTTCATCTTGAAGGTCTTCGCGCCCGAGGCCAGCGCCAGGATCTGGTGGCCCAGGCAGATGCCGAAGGTCGGCAGCCCGCGATCGACCAGCTGGCGCGTGGCGGCGATGGCGTAGTCGCAGGGCTCGGGGTCACCGGGGCCGTTGGACAGGAAGATGCCGTCGGGCTTCAGCGCCAGCGCCGCTTCGGCCGAGGTGCGCGCCGGCACCACGGTGACGCGGCAGCCGCGGCTGGCCAGCATGCGCAGGATGTTGCGCTTGATGCCGAAGTCGTAGGCCACCACGTGCCAGCGCGGCGAGGCCAGCTCGCCGTAGCCGCTGCCCAGGCTCCACTCGGTCTGGGTCCAGGCATAGGGCTGGTCCGCCGACACCACCTTCGCCAGGTCCAGCCCGGTCATGGTCGGTGCCGCCTGCGCGCGCGCGACCGCTTCGGCGATCTGCGCTTCGCCGACCGCGCTGCCGGCCGCGAAGGTGGCGATGCAGCCGTTCTGCGCGCCCTTCGTGCGCAGGTGGCGGGTCAGGCGCCGCGTGTCGATGCCGGCGATGGCCACGACACCCTCGGCCGCCAGGTAGTCGGACAGGCTGCGCGTGGCGCGGAAGTTCGACGCGCGCAGCGGCAGGTCGCGGATCACCAGGCCGGCGGCATGCGCCTGGGCGGCCTCGACGTCGTCGTCGTTGACGCCGTAGCTGCCGATGTGCGGATAGGTCAGCGTGACGATCTGCCGGCAATAGCTGGGATCGCTCAGGATCTCCTGGTAGCCGGTCAGCGCGGTGTTGAACACCACTTCGCCGACGGTGTGGCCGGGGGCGCCCACGGCATGGCCGATGAAATGCGTGCCGTCGGCCAGGGCGAGCAGCGCGGGGGGCAAGGCGGGAAGCAAAAGGTGGCTCCGGTTGCGCACGCTCAGCGCGGCCCGCTGCCAGCCCTTCAGGCGTCGCAGTTCGCAGGTGTCTCGTTACGGGGGGCTTTGCCGAGCTGCTGGGTCAGCAGACGATGCCGCGATTGTATCCGCTGGCCCTTTTCCAGCCCCGCGACAGCGGGAATGGAACCATCCCGACGGCCACACTGGGGAACTAGAATCCGCGGCGCGAATCTACTCGCAGTCCTCAACCTTCCCTACGGAGATTGAACGCATGAACCCTGGCCTGCAAACCGCTCCCGGTTACGTCGGATCCGGTGCGCTGACCGAACAGCGCAACCGCGTCCTGCGCAATACCTACTGGCTGCTGGCGCTGTCGATGGTGCCCACCGTGCTGGGCGCCTGGATCGGCGTGTCCACCGGTCTGGCCGCGGCGATGACGCCGGGCGTCAGTCTGGTCGTCTTCCTGGTCGGCGCCTTCGGCCTGATGTTCGCCATCGAGAAGACCAAGAACTCGGCCGCCGGCGTGCCGGTGCTGCTGGGCTTCACCTTCTTCATGGGCCTGATGCTGTCGCGCCTGATCGGCACGGTGCTCGGCCTGTCCAACGGCGCCAGCCTGATCATGGTCGCCTTTGCCGGCACCGGCGCGATCTTCCTCGGCATGGCCTCGGTCTCGACGATCATCAAGCGCGACCTGTCGTCGATGGGCAAGTGGCTGTTCATCGGCGCGATCATGCTGCTGGTAGCCATGCTGGCCAACTTCTTCATCCAGTCGAGCGCGCTGATGATCACGCTGATGGTGTTGGCCATCGGCATCTTCTCGGCCTTCATCCTGTACGACCTGAAGCGCGTGCGCGACGGCGACGAGACCAACTACATCACCGCCACGCTGGGTGTCTACTTGAGCCTGTACAACGTGTTCCAGAGCCTGCTGGCGCTGCTGGGCATCTTCGGCGGCAACAGCGACTGACAAGCCGCGCACTCCACGCGACAGGGCCTTCGGGCCCTGTTCCGTTTCAGGGCGCGGTGCGATCGAATACGGCCATGCTCTCCACATGCGCGGTGTGCGGGAACATGTTGACCACACCCGCATGCGTGCAGCAAAAACCGGCCTGGTGCACCAGCAGCCCGGCATCGCGGGCCAGCGTCGCCGGGTTGCAGCTGACGTAGACGATGCGCTGCGGCGCAACATAGTCGGACCGCGCATCGGCATGCAGGTCGGCCAGCGCCTTGGCCAGCGCGAACGCGCCTTCGCGCGGCGGATCGACCAGCCAGCGCTGCGCCACCCCGAAGGCCGCCAGGTCCGCCGCGCCGAGCGTGAACAGGTCGCGCGCCGCAAAGCCCGCCTTGTGGGCGAGGCCGTTGCGCGCCGCGTTCTCGCCGGCGCGCTGCACCAGCGCAGCGCTGCCCTCGACGCCCAGCACCTGCGCCGCCCGCGTCGCCAGCGGCAGGCTGAAGTTGCCCAGGCCGCAGAACCAGTCGATCACGCGGTCCTCGGGCCGCACCTCCAGCAGTTGCAATGCCCGCTCGACCAGGACGCGGTTGATGGCGCCGTTGACCTGGGTGAAGTCGGTGGGCTTGAAGGGCAGGCGGATGCCGAACTCGGGCAGCGCGTAGGCCAGTTCCTCGCCCTCGCCGTCCAGCCGATGCACGCTGTCCGGCCCCTTCGGCTGCAGCCACCACTGCACGCCATGGCGCCGGCCGAAGTCGCGCAGGCGCTCGATGTCGGCATCGCCCAGCGGTTCCAGGTGGCGCAGCACCAGCGCCGTGACCTCGTCGCCGCCGGCCAGCTCGATCTGCGGCAGCCGGTCACGCTGCGCCATCGCGCCGATCAGCTCGCGCAATGCCGGCAGCATGGCGCTGACCGCCGGCGGCAGCACCGGGCAGACGGTCATGTCGGCCACGTAGCGCGACTTGCGCTCGTGGAAGCCGACCAGCACCGTGCCCTTCTTCGCCACGTGACGCACCGACAGCCGCGCGCGCTGCCGGTAGCCCCAGGCGGGGCCCTCGATGGGCCGCAGCATCTGCGCCGGCCGCACCTTGGCCAGGTGCCACAGGTTGTCTTCCAGCACACGCTGCTTGATCGCCACCTGCGCGGCCGGATGCAGGTGCTGCATCTTGCAGCCGCCGCAGGCGCCGGCATGCAGGCCGAAGTGCGGGCAGACCGGGCGCACGCGCTGCGCGCTCTCGCGCCGCAGCGCCGTCAGCGTGCCCTGCTCCCATTGGTTCTTGCGCCGGCCCACGTTGCACTGCACCTGCTCGCCCGGCAGCGCACCCTCGATGAACACCACCTTGCCGTCGGCGCGGTGCGCCACGCCCTGCGCGTCGAGGTCCAGCGATTCGACCTCGAGCCATTCCTGATCCGTCATGAGCGGGGATTATCCGAGCTGGCAATGCCGCCAACGAAAAAGGCCGCCTCGCGGCGGCCCTTGCCCATGGCGGTCCGATCAGGGCTGCACGTAGTCGGAGATCACCTTCCACTTGCCGTCGGTGATCTGCGACAGCCGTGACGCGTTGTTGCCCAGCCGCTTGGTGGCGCTGAAGGTGGCTTCCGGCGTGCCGAAGATGTCCGGTGGGATCTTCATCGCCTCCATCGCCTTGACGAAGCTGTCGGTCGTCAGGTTCGGGCCGGCCTTGGTCGCCGCCTGCGCGAAGGCATCCACGATGCTGTAGCCGTAGGCGGCGAACAGCGTCGGATCCTCGTTGAACTTGGTCTTGAACTTGTTGGCCCAGAAGCGCAGCGGCGGCGACGGGTCGTCCAGGTACGGCACCTGCGCCGCCATCGCGGCGTACAGGCCGTCCATGGCCTTGCCGCCGAGCTTGTGGATCAGCTCGGTGTAGCCGGCGGTGCTGGCCAGGAACACCGGGTTGAAGCCCACCTTGCGCGACTCGCCGATGGTGCCGATGGTCTCGCGGATGATCGTGCCCAGCACCACCATGTCGCAGCCGCCGCTCTTCATCTTGGCCACCTGCGACGAGAAGTCGGTGGCGCCGCGCTTGAAGCTGGTCTTCTCCGCCAGTTCCAGGTTGGCCGTCTTCAGGCCGGCTTCGGCACCGCGCAACACCTCCAGGCCGAATTCGTCGTCCTGGTAGATGATGCAGGCCTTCTTGATGTTCTTCTCCTTCGCCAGGCGCGGCGCCCAGGTGCGCATCTGGTCGTAGTACGACACCGAGAACGCGAACTTCAGCTTGTGCGCCGGCTCGTACATCTCGCGCGCCGCGGTCACCGGGAAGAAGTTGACGATGTTCTTCTCGAACTGGATCGGCATCGCCGCGTTGTTCATCGCCGTGCCGATGTGGCCCAGGATCGCGAACACTTTGTCCTGGTTGACCAGCTTCTGCGCCGCGAGCACGGCCTTCTTCGGGTCGTAGGCGTTGTCCTCGGCGATCAGCTTGATCTTGCGGCCGTTGATGCCACCCTGCTCGTTGATCTCGTCCACACGCAGCTGCATGCCCTGGCGCACCGCCTTGCCGAAGCCCGCCACCGGGCCGGACAAGTCCTGGATCGTACCGACGACGATCTCGTTCTTGGTCACACCCTGCTGTTGGGCGAAGGCGCTGCCGGCGGCCAGCGCGAACAGCGCCGCCCCGGCCAAGGTGGTGATCGAGCGTTTCATGTACGGGTCTCCTTCAAAAGGGATCTCGGTGGCGTTGCACGATGGGGCCCCGGCTTCGAGGTGAAGCAAGGGCCGTCTCGCAAAAGCTCTCCATCGGGGCCGGCGGCTCAGGGCTTGGCGTAGTCGGCCACGACCTTCCACTTGCCGTCGACGATCTGCGACAGGCGTGATGCGTCGCTGCCCAGCCGCTTCGTGGCGGAGAAGCTCATCTCCGGGCTGCCGAAGATGTCGGGCGCAATCTTCATCGAGTCCATCGCCTTGATGAAGCTGTCGGTGCTGAGATTCGCGCCCGCCTTGGCGGCCCCTTTCGCAAAGGCATCGATGATGGCGTAGCCATAGGCCGAGAACACCTGCGGGTCCTCGTTGAACCTGGTGCGGTACTTGGTGGCCCAGAAGCGCAACGGCTGCGAGGCTTCGTCCAGGTACGGAACCTGCGCGGTCATGGTCACATAGACGCCGTCCATCGCCTTGCCGCCCAGCTTGTGGATCAGCTCGGTGTAGGCGGCCTGCGAGCCGAAGAAGACCGGGCTGAAGCCGGCCTTGCGCGACTCGCCGATGGTGCCGATGGTCTCGCGGATGATCGTGCCGAGCACCACCAGGTCGCAGCCCGCGCCCTTCATCTTCGCCACCTGCGACGAGAAGTCGGTGGCGCCGCGCTTGTACGAGGTCTTCTCGACCATCTCCATGTTGATCGACTTGAGCCCCGCCTCGGCGCCGCGCAGCACCTCCAGGCCGAACTCGTCGTCCTGATGGATCGCGCAGACCTTCTTGGCGCCCTTGTCCTTGACCATCTTCGGCAGCCAGGTGCGCATCTGGTCGTAGTACGGCACCGTGAATGCGAACTTCAGCCGGTTCAGCGGCTCGAACATCTCGCGCGCCGCCGTCACCGGCATGTAGTTGACGATGTTCTTCTCGAACTGCACCGGCATCGCCGCGTTGTTCTGCGCCGTGCCGAGGTGACCGGCCACGATGAAGACCTTGTCCTGGTTGACCAGCTTCTGCGCCGCCAGCACCGAGCGTTTCGGGTCGTAGCCGCTGTCCTCGGTGATCAGCTTGAGCTTGCGGCCACCGATGCCGCCCTGCTCGTTGATCTCTTCGATGCGCAACAGCATGCCGTTGCGCACCGCCTTGCCGTAGCCGGCCAGGGGCCCGGACAGGTCCTGGATCGTGCCGATCAGGATCTCGTCCTTGCTGACACCCTGCTGGGCTTGGGCATGGGCGCCGCCGGCCAGCATGGCAAGGGCCGCGGCAACGGCGGTGAGCATCGGTTTCATCGTCTGTTTCCTTCGGGGGTGGGTTCAGCGGTACATGGCGCCGATCGCCTCGGCATACTTCTTCTCGACCAGCTTGCGCTTGAGTTTCATCGTCGGCGTCAGTTCCTCGTCCTCGGCCGTCAGCTGGTTCTGCAGAAGATAGAACTTCTTGATCTGCTCGACGCGTGCGAACTTGGCATTCACGCGGTCCAGCTCGCCCTGGATCAGCGCCTGCACTTCCTTGGCCTGCGTCAGGCTGGCGTAGTTGCCGAAGGGGATGTCGCGGTCCTGCGCGAACTTCTCGACGTTCTCCTGGTCGATCATCACCAGCACCACGAGGTACGGCTTCTTGTCGCCGATGACCACCGCGTCGGTGATGTAAGGCGAGAACTTCAGTTCGTTCTCGATCTCGCTGGGCGTGATGTTCTTGCCGCCGGCCGTGATGATGATGTCCTTCATCCGGTCGGTGATGTAGAAGTAGCCGTCGTCGTCGACCCGGCCGACGTCGCCGGTGTGCAGCCAGCCTTCGGCGTCGATGGTCTCGGCGGTCTTCTCCGGCTGGTTCAGGTAGCCGAGGACCACGTTCGCCCCGCGCAGCAGGATCTCGTTCGTGCCTTCGGCGATGCGCATCTGCAGGCCCGGCCCCGGCCGCCCGATGCTGCCCGGGCGCATGCCGCGGCGCGGCGTGATGGTGCCGCCGCCGCAGGTTTCGGTCATGCCCCAGCCCTCGCGCAGCGGGATGCCCAGCGACAGGAACCAGCGGATCAGGTCGGGCGAAATCGGCGCCGCTCCGGTCATGCCGGTCTCGACGCGGTCCATACCGATCATGCGCTTGACGTTGTCCAGCACCAGCCAGCGCGCCAGCCGGTAGCGCAGCTTCAGCCCGAGCGGCGGCTCGCGGTTGTCCAGCGTGCATTGGGCGACTTCGCCGCCGATCTGCAGCGCCAGGCCGTAGGCGGCGCGCTGCAGCTTGTCGGCCTCGCTGAGCGCGATCGACACCTGCGAATAGACCTTCTCCCACACCCGCGGCACGGCGAAGAACAGGTGCGGCCGCACCTCGCGCAGGTTCTCGAACACGGTCTCGGGGTTCTCGACGTAGTTGACGACCGAGGCCAGCTCGAGCGGGACGAACTCGCCGATCATGCGCTCGGCGATGTGGCACAGCGGCAGGAAGGCGATGCGCTCGCCGCCGCGCGGCGTGCCCTCCAACAAAGTCGCCGACAGCGCCGACAACACCGCGACGATGTTGTTCTGGCTGATCATCGCGCCCTTCGGCCTGCCGGTGGTGCCCGAGGTGTAGACCAGCACCGCCACCTCGCCGGGGTCGCGCGCCGCGCTGCGCTGCTGCAGCAGCTGGGGGTGCGTCTTCAGGTATTCGCGGCCGATCTCGCGCAGCCGCTCCAGGCTGATGACACGCGGGTCGTCGAAGCTCTGCAGGCCTTCCATGTCGTAGACGATCACGCGGCGCATCGCCGGCAGGCGGTCGGCGACCTCGAGGTACTTGTCGAGCTGTTCATCGTCCTCGACGAACAGGTAGACGCTGCGCGAATCGCTGCACAGGTATTCCACCTGGCTGGCCGCGTCGGTGGGATAGATGCCGCTGCACACGCCGCCGGCGGACTGCACCGCCAAGTCGCACCAGACCCATTCGCGGCAGGTGTTGGCCAGCACGGACACCACCTCGCCGGGCTCGAAGCCCAGGCTCACGAGCCCGGCGCCGATCTCGTCGACGATACGCGCCACCTCGTTCCAGCTGTAGGCCTGCCAGATGCCGAGCTCCTTCTGGCGCATCATCGTGGCGTCGCCCAGCTCCTTGACGCGCAGGCGGAACAGCTCGGGGATCGAGCGGTAGGGCAAGGTCTCGCGTCGGTAGCCGAATTCCTCGCCGGTGACGATGCGGTGCGGGTTCTTGGCTGCGGTGGTGTTCATCGCCAGGTCTTCTTCTTCTTCCAGCGCCGCTCGCCGCGCACGCCGCTGTCCTTCTTGCCGAGGTAGAACTCCTTGATGTCCTCCTTCTCGCGCAGCGCGGCGCAGCTGTCGTCCATGACGATGCGGCCGGTTTCCAGCACGTAGCCGTGGTCGGCGACGTTCAGCGCCATGTTGGCGTTCTGCTCGACCAGCAGCATGGTGGTGCCGCGCTCGCGGTTGATGCGCACGACGATCTCGAAGATCTCGCGCGTCAGCTTCGGCGACAGGCCGAGGCTGGGCTCGTCGAGCAGGATCACGTCGGGCGCGCCCATCAGCGCGCGCGCGATTGCCAGCATCTGCTGCTGGCCGCCCGACAGCAGGCCGGCGTCCTGCGCGGCACGCTCCTTCAGGATCGGAAAGTAGCCGAAGGCCACCTCCATGTCGCGCGCCACCGCGTCGCGGTCGTGGCGCGTGTAGGCGCCCATCAGCAGGTTGTCGTGCACCGACAGCAGCGGGAAGACCTCGCGCCCCTCGGGCACGTGGCTGATGCCTTTGCGCACGATCAGCGACGGGTCGAGCGCGGTGATGTTCTCGCCCTTGTAGCTGATGCTGCCGCGGTTGGGGTCGATGATGCCGGAGATGGTCTTCAGGATCGTGCTCTTGCCGGCGCCGTTGGAGCCGAGCACGGTGACGATCTCGCCGCGCCGCACCCTCAGGCTGACGCCGCGGATGGCCTTGATCGGCCCGTACGAGCTCTCGACGTTGGCCAGCGTCAGCACGACCTCTTGTTCGTGGCTCACGGGTCTACCCTCCGCGCTGCGCGCTGCGGGATGAGCGCTTGGGGACGGCCCGGCGCGCTCATGCTGGCTGCCTGCGCAGCGCGCTCAGGTCGTCGGTGCTGCCCAGGTAGGCCTCGATCACGCCCGGATGCGACTGCACCTCCTCAGGCGTGCCCAGCGCCAGCACCTCGCCCTGGTTCATCGCCAGCACGCGGTCCGACACCTTGGACACCAGGCTCATGTCGTGCTCGACCATCAGCACGGTGATGCCCAGGTCGCGCTGGATGTCCTGGATCCACCAGGCCATGTCGTCCGTCTCCTCGACGTTCAAGCCCGACGAGGGCTCGTCCAGCAGCAGCAGCTTGGGCTCGCAGCACAGCGCGCGCGCCAGTTCCACCACCTTGCGCACGCCGTAGGGCAGCCCGGCGACCATCGAGTCGCGGTAGCGCTGCAGGTCGAGGAACTCGATCACCTCCTCCGCCTTGCGCCGCGCATGCATTTCGGCGCGCCGCGCCGCGCCGGTGAACAGGATGTCCTGCCACAGGCTGGTGCGGCGGTGCGTGTGCGTGCCGATCAGCAGGTTCTGCAGCACGCTGGCGAATTCGAACAGCTCGATGTTCTGGAAGGTGCGCGCAATGCCCAGTGCCGCCACCGCGTGCGGCGGCTGTGCCACCAGGTCGTCGCCGTCGTAGCGGATGCTGCCCGCCGTGGGCTGGTAGATGCGGCTGATCAGGTTGAACACCGTCGTCTTGCCGGCGCCGTTGGGCCCGATGATGGTGAAGACCTCGCCGCGGTGCACGTCGAAGCTGACCTTGTTGACAGCCACCAGGCCGCCGAAGCGGACGGTGAGCTCGCGCGCGCTGAGCAAGGCTTCGCTCACGACCGTGACTCCCCGAACAAGGCGAACGGCAACCGAGATGCGCCGCAGGTCCAGTCGAGCAGCCACCGCAGAACCGGCTTCGCCGGGCTGCAGGTGGCGCCCCCCCGGGGGGGAGCGCCGAAGGCGCTGCGGGGGGGGGTCATTTCAACCTGTCGGATTTCTGGAAGGACTTCTGCCGCCTGAACATGCCTGCGCGGTAGAACGGGAACAGCTGCAGGTAGGTGCGCATCTTCAGCCAGCGGCCGTACAGCCCGTGCGGCTCGAACATCACGAAGGCAACCAGCACCACGCCGTAGATCACCGCCTGCAGGCCCGGCGACTGGCCGATCGATTCGGGCAGGTAGTCCTTGCCCACGGCGATGATCTGCGGCATGGTGATCAGGAAGATGGCGCCGAGGAACACGCCATGGATCGAGCCCAGGCCGCCGACGACGATCATCAGCAGCAGGTCGATCGACTGGATGATGCCGAACTGGTCGGGTGACAGGAACTTGATCTTGTGCGCGTACAGCGCGCCGCCGATGCCGGCCAGCGCCGCCGACAGCGCGAAGGACATGGTCTTGTAGCGCGCCAGGTGGATGCCCATGCTCTGCGCCGAAATCTCCGAATCGCGGATGGCGACGAAAGCGCGCCCGGTGGGCGAGCGCAGCAGGTTCAGCACGCCCAGCGTGCACAGCACCAGCACCACCAGGCACAGGAAGTAGAACTCGATGCTGCCGCTGAGTTCCCAGCCGAACATCGCCGGCGACTTGACGTGCATGCCGGCATTGCCGCCGGTCACCGATTCCCAGCGCGCAAGGCCCTCCTCGACGATGAAGCCGAAGGCCAGCGTGGCGATGCCGAGGTAGATGCCCTTGACGCGCAGCGCCGGCACGCCGATGACGATGCCGACGATGGCCGAGATGCCGGCCGCACAGGCCAGCGCCAGCGGAAAGGGCCAGCCGGCGGCGGTGAGCACCGCCTGCGTGTAGGCGCCGACGCCGAGGAAGGCGGCGTGGCCGATGGAGAACTGGCCGGTGAAGCCTGCGAGCAGCATCAGGCCCAGGCCGACGACCGCATAGATGAAGACGAAGACGAGCTGTGCCAGGATGTATTCGGACAGCAGCCACGGCGCGGCCAGCAGGAACAGGCCGAGCAGTGCGTACCAGAAGGCCTGCCCGCCGTGCTTGACGACGCGGATGTCCTGCTCGTACTCGGTCTTGAAGATGAAGCGCATTTCAGCCGCCGATCGCCGCGGACACGGCCGCCATGGAACAAGCCGTCGAGCGGACGCCGTGGAACCGGCTCTGCCGGGCCACTGGCGTCGCCCCCCCGGGGGGGAGCGCCGAAGGCGCTTCGGGGGGGCTCATACCTTCTTGCGCAGCTTCTCGCCGAACAGGCCGTTCGGCTTGACCATCAGCATCAGCAGCACCACGATGTAGGGCGCGATGTCCTTGAAGCCTTCGGGCAGATAGAAACCCGACAGGCTCTCGACGATGCCGATGATCAGCCCGCCGACGATGGCGCCCGGCAGGCTGCCGAAGCCGCCGACCACCGCCGCCGGAAAGGCCTTCAGCCCGATGTAGCCCATGTTGACGTGCACGAAGGTGATCGGCGCCAGCAGCAGCCCGGCGACGGCCGCCACCGCGGCCGCCAGCCCCCACACCAGGCCGTTCAGCCGCTGCACCGGAATGCCCATGTAGTAGGCGGCGATCTGGTTCTGCGACGAGGCCTGCATGGCGATGCCGATCTTGCTGTAGCGGAACAGCGCATACAGCAGCGCGCACAGCAGCGCGGTGGCGGCGATCACCACCAGGTGCTCGTAGGCCAGCACCAGTTCGCCCAGGCGCAGCGTCTGGTCCTTGTAGGGCACGGGCAGCGTGTGCGTCTCGGTGCCGATGACCGGCACCATGGTGATCAGCCCGCGCAGGATGTAGGCGATGCCGATGGTCAGCATGACGATCGAGAACGCCGGCTGCCCGAGTACCGGGCGGATGACGACGCGCTCGGTGAGCACGCCGAACGCGGCCATCGCCAGGATCACGCAGGGCACGGCCAGCCAGTACGGGAAGCCGAGCATCGTCATCAGCACGAGCCCGCCGAAGGCGCCGAGCATCATCAGGTCGCCCTGCGCGAAGGTGACGGTTTCGGTCGCCTTGTAGATGAGCACGAAGCCCAGGGCGATCAGGCCGTAGATGCAACCCTGGGCAGAACCACTGATGATCAGCTGAACGAATTGCACAAAGGGGAAGGCACCGGGCTGCGAAAACGACGCGCGATGCTAGCGGCGAAGCCCCTGGGCGGCACCTCAGGAAAACGCTGACCGCTGCGCGACGGTTCCGGCGTTAGCGCTGTGGTAGCAGCCTGGCCGGATCGACCGGCTTGCCCTGGCGGCGAATCTCGAAGTGCAGCTGCACACGTTCGGCGTCAGTCGAGCCCATCTCGGCGATCTTCTGGCCGCGGCGCACGATCTGGTCGTCCTTGACCAGCAGCACCTGGTTGTGCGCATACGCGGTCAGGTACAGCTCGCTGTGCTTGACGATCACCAGGTTGCCGTAGCCGCGCAGCGACGAGCCGGCGTAGACCACCCGCCCGTCGCCGGCCGCGACCACCGGGTCGCCGGCCTTGCCGGCGATCGTCAGGCCCTTGTTGCGGCCCTCGTCGAAACCGCCCACCACGGCCCCTGCGGCAGGCCACATCCAGACGATGTCGTCGCTGTCGCGTGTGGCTGCGGCCGGTTCCTGCGCAGGCGTCGGTGCGGGCGCTGGCGGTGGCACCGCG
>DAORHX010000008.1:0-29127 GCA_035438245.1 Rubrivivax sp. | reverse complement strand
CTCGGTGCACGCCGCGTGCACGGCCATGCGCCGCGGCCCGAGCCGCAGCCACGCCAGCGCGAGGCCGACGAGCGCGCTGCGCTGCGCGAGGCGCTGTCCGACGAGGTCGACGTCGAATCGCTGCTGCTCACCGACGACGGTCTGAGCTTCCGCCGGCCCGGCATCCACGCCGACGTGGTGACGCGGCTGCGCCGCGGCCAGTGGGCGATCCAGGCGCAGATCGACCTGCACGGTCTGCGCCGCGACGAAGCGCGCGAGCAGCTCGCCGCATTCGTGCGCCAGGCCCTGCAGCGCGGCCAGCGTTGCGTGCGCGTGGTGCACGGCAAGGGGCTGGGCTCGCCCGGCCGCGAGCCGGTGCTGAAGGCCAAGGTGCAGCGCTGGCTGGCGCAGTGCACCGAGGTTATCGCCTTCGCGCAGGCCGCCGCGCCGCAGGGCGGCGCCGGGGCACTGGTGGTGCTGCTGGAGCGCAGCGGGGATCGATAGACGCCGCGCTCGAGGCGCCCGATCCAGCGTAGATCGAGCAGTCCGGCATGTGATTCGCGAGACAGCCCCGTGGCCGTGAGCGCCGCAGACCCTACGATGCGGCGGAACCTTGGGTCGAAAGTGGGCGATGGGACGCGAAACCAACGATGACGGCCGATCGGTGGCCATGTACTGGGACTTCGAGAACCTCCACGCAGGGGTGCTCGAGGCCAGGTGCGGCGAAGGAAGCTACGCCAAGCAGGACCACCGCTTCAAACCGCAGGATCCCGTGGTCGATGTGCAGGCCCTGGTCGAGCTCGGCGCCTCGTTCGGACCTATTGCCATCAACCGTGCCTACGGCAACTGGCAGTACTTCGGCCGCTACCGAGATGCCGTGCTGCAGAACGCGGTCGAGCTGATCCAGCTGTTCCCGCCGGGTGCCTCGGCCAAGAACGGCGCCGACATCAAGCTGTGTCTGGACGCCACCGAGGACATCGGGCGCCTTGCCCACGTCGGCACCGTCATCATCATCGGCGGCGATAGCGACTACATGCCGGTGGCCCAGAAGATCAAGGCCACCGGCCGCACACTGATCGGCATCGGCAATCGCAAGAACACCAACAAGCATTGGGCCAAGAGCTGTCACGAGTTTCGCTACTACGACAGCCTCGTACAGCCCGCCGAGTCGCCTCCTGCGGAAACCAGTGAGGCGGCCCCCGCCCCGGCAGCCGGCGCTGACGCCGAAATCGTCTGCCGGGCGCTGCGTCTGCTCGCCGACTCCAAGGGCGAGCGCTGGGTCAACAAGGCCAATCTGTGGCCGATGATCAAGCGGCTGGACTCCACCTTCGACCTCAAGGAGCACGGCCACGCCAGCTTGGGCGAGATGCTCAAGGCGCTGGACGCGATCGTCGAGGTGCGCAAGGCCG
Source organism: Rubrivivax sp. (assembly GCA_035438245.1). GTDB lineage: Bacteria > Pseudomonadota > Gammaproteobacteria > Burkholderiales > Burkholderiaceae_C > Rubrivivax. Next base: position 27,739 of record DAORHX010000008.1, on the reverse strand, counting down.
AGACCGACCACCAACTCCGCCTGAGGTAGCGGGAGCGGCCGGCACAGCGCGCGCTTGGCTTGGCGCGGCCCGGCGCCGGTTCAATCGAGCAACCGCGTCGCCACCGCCGCCACCGCCAGCGCGGCCGGGCAGCCGGGCAGCGTCTCCATCAGCAGCTGGCGGCTCGACACCGAGTCGCGCACGGCGATGTCCAGCGGCACCTGGCCCAGCAGGTCCAGCCGCACCGGCACGGCCAGCCCCGGGTTGACGAAGCGGTCGACCACCTGCTGCAGCTGCAGGAACACGGCGCGGCCCTCGCCGTGGCGACGCGTCTGGTTGACGACCAGCTGCACCTTGGCGCGCGACTGCGTCGTCGCCAGCACCTTGATCGTCGCGTAGGCGTCGGTCATCGAGGTCGGCTCGGGCGTCACCACCGCCAGCACATCGTCGGCCAGCGACACCGCGTACAGCACGACGTCGGAAATGCCGGCGCCGGTGTCGAGAATCACGTGGTCGTAGCGCGGCGCGACCTGGTCGATCACCGCCAGCAGCTGGTCGCGCACCTCGGGGGTCATGCGCGAATACTCGACCATGCCGGAGCCGGCGAGCAGCGCCGAGAAGCCGCCCGGCGCCGGCAGGATCGCGTCCTGCAGCGAACTCTTGCCGGTGAACACGTCGTGCAACGTGATCTTCGGCGCCAGGTTCAGCATCACGTCCAGGTTGGCCAGGCCCAGGTCGGCATCGAGCACCAGCACGCGCCGCCCCTGCCGCGCCAGCGCGGCCGCCAGGTTGCAGCTGACGAAGGTCTTGCCGACGCCGCCCTTGCCGCTGGTCACCGCGGTGATGCGCGCGCGGCGTGCCGGCGGTGTCTTCTTCGTGGCGGGACGGGCCTTCGTGGAAGTCATGTCCGCCCCCCAGACGCTGCGCTCATTCGATGTCCTGAAACTGCGAGATTCCAAACAGCAGCGCCTTCTCCTCGGCACTGACCACCGACACCGCCGACGGCTCCAGGCACACGCAGTTGCGGCCCTGCGCCTTGGCGCGGTACAGCTGCACGTCGGCGCGCTCGATCCACAACGCCGGCGACGAACGCACCCACTGCGGCGCGAACGCACCGCCGATGCTGATGCTGACACCGATCTGCTGCGACAGGCCGATGCTCACCGGCATGACCTCGATGCGGCGGCGCACGCGCTCGGCCACCGCTTCGCCGAAAGCCGGCGCGCAGTTCGGCATGACGATGGCGAACTCCTCGCCGCCGACGCGCGCCACCAGGTCCATTGGCCGCACGCATTCGAGCAGCGCCTTGGCCACGGCCTTCAGTACCAGGTCGCCGCTGGCGTGCCCGTGGGTGTCGTTGATGCGCTTGAAGTGGTCGATGTCCAGCGCCAGCAGCAGCGCCGGCTCGCCGGAACGCGCGACGCGGTCGATCTCGCGCGCCAGCGCCAGCTCGAAGCTGCGGCGGTTGGCCAGCCCGGTGAGCGCGTCGCGGCTGGACATGTCGACCAGCGAATCGATCAGCGACTGCAGCCAGGCCTCGCTGCCGGGCGCGCCGGCCGGCAGCTCGTGCCCGGCCTGGCGCAGCAGTTGCAGCGCCTGGTCCAGCTTCAGGCTGGCGGCAGGGCGTGTCGAGGACGTGTAGCGTGCCAACTGGAAGGGGCGGCGGTGGCGGGCGCGCCGAGTCTAGCGTGGCCCCGAGGGGCACCATCGCCGCAGCAAGCGCCGGTTCGGGCCGTTGTTCGTGCCGTTGTTGGCACGCGGGTGCGGGCTATGGGCGCGGCAGGAACAGCGCCTGCAGGTCGCTGAGGAAATCGAAACCGCGCTCGCTGGCCTGCAGCCGCTGCGCCTCGGCCTGCAGCAGTCCGCGCTGCCGCGCTGCCTGCACGGCGGCGTCGATGGCCGAGGCCGGCAGGCCGGTGCGCTCGCCGAACAGCTGCTGCGGCACACCGTCGCGCAGCCGCAGCGCGTTGAGCATGAACTCGAACGGCAGGTCGGCGCGCTTGACCGGTTCGTCCTGCGACAGCGGCTGGCCCGCCAGCGCCTGCACCATGTAGCGCGCCGGCTCGCGCCAGCGCTGCTGGCGCACGATGCGCGGCGCGAAGCTCAGCTTCGAATGCGCGCCGGCACCGATGCCGAGGTAGTCGCCGAACTGCCAGTAGTTCAGGTTGTGCCGGCAACGATGGCCCTCGCGCGCGAAGGCCGACACCTCGTAGCGCTGCAGGCCGGCCGCGGCACAACGCGCGACGATCGCATCGAGCATGTGCGCCGACAGGTCGTCGTCGGGAAGCTGCGGCGGCGGCCGTGTCGCGAACACGGTGTTCGGCTCCAGCGTCAGGTGATAGACCGACAGGTGCGGCGGCGCGAAGCCGAGCGCAGCGTCCAGGTCCGCCTGCAGCAGCGCCAGCGTCTGCCCCGGCAGCGCGTACATCAGGTCGATGTTGAAGCTGTCGAAGGTCTGCGCCGCCTCCTCCACCGCGGCGCGCGCCTGGGCGCCATCGTGCACGCGGCCGATCGCGCGCAGCCGCGCGTCGTCGAAGCTCTGCACGCCGATCGACAGCCGCGTCACGCCTGCGGCATGGAAGGCGCGGAAGCGCTCGCGCTCGAAGGTGCCGGGGTTGGCCTCGAGCGTGATCTCGCAGCCCGGCAGCAGCGGCAGCCGCGCGCGGATGTCGGCCAGCAGCCGCTCGATGCTGTCGGGCGAGAACAGGCTCGGCGTGCCGCCGCCGATGAACACGCTGACCACCGGCCTGCCCCACACCAGCGGCAGCGCCGCTTCCAGGTCGGCGCGCAGCGCGTCGAGGTAGCGCGCCTCGGGCACGCGCCCCGGCGCCGCGGCGGCCGCGTCCACCTCGTGCGAGTTGAAGTCGCAGTACGGGCACTTGCGCAGGCACCACGGCAGGTGCACGTACAGCGCCAGCGGCGGCAGTGCCTGCAGCTGCAGCGTGCCCGGGCGCAGGTAGTGGCCGATGTCGCGCACCGCGCCGGGCAGCACGTCGGCCGGCGCGGAAGCGGGTATCAAAGCGCCCATGCGTCGCGCATCAGCGCCAGCATCTGGCGGCAGGCCAGCGCGCGGTGGCTGTGGGCGTTCTTCTGCGCGGGGGGCAGCTCGGCCACGGTCGCGCCGAGCGCGGGAATGAACAGCAACGGGTCGTAGCCGAAACCGCCGCTGCCGCGAGCGGCCTGCAGGATCTCGCCCTGCCAGCGGCCGGTGGCCACCAGCGGCTGCGGATCGTCGGCGGCGCGCAGCGCCACCAGCGTGCACACGAAGCTGGCGCGGCGCGCGGCGACGCCGTGCAGGCGCTGCAACAGCAGCGCGTTGTTGGCGGCATCCTGCTGGCGCCGCTGCGCCTCGCGTCCTGCGGCCTGCAGCGCCACCGCCGCATAGTGGGCCGAGACCACGCCCGGCGCGCCGCCGAGCGCGTCGACGCACAGCCCCGAGTCGTCGGCCAGCGCCGCGCCCCCGCTGGCGAGCGCCGCATGCCGCGCCTTGGCGAGCGCGTTCTCGATGAAGCTCGGATGTGGTTCTTCGGCCTCGGCCAGGCCGAGGCTGGGCTGCGCCACGAGCTCCAACGGCAGCGCGGCGAACAGCACGCGCAGTTCCGCCAGCTTGCCGGCGTTGTTCGAGGCCAGCACCAGGCGCAGGCGCGGCGTGTCCATCGGCTTCCCCTACAGCAGCACGATGTCGTACTGCTCGGGTCTGACCAAAGCGTCCTTGTAGATCAAGGGGTTGCAGCGTGGCTTGGCGGCTTTTTCGGTCCCAGCTACCCGCCTAGCTACCCACTACCCGCGAGTCGTCAGAAAACGGCTTGAGACGAGGTGAGTCGCTGGGCGGCGCAGTCATTCTGACACCCGCGCCAAGGCCGCTGCAATGACGGCGCCCTGAGCGCGCATGGCTGTGACTGCAAGTTCCGTGTCCTGCATAGTCGGCTTGCAGGAGCATCCCGATTCGGTACCCGCTTTGATACCCGCCAATTGCGGCACTGGCGAGGCCGGCGCGGCATGCTGGGGGGAACTGGTGCCCGCTGAGGGCGCTCTCACCTGCCCCACGACTCAACACTCAAAAGACGCCGGGGTACATGCCTCCATCCAGCACAACGTTCTGCGCCGTCAGGTAGCCGGCTTGCTGGCTGCAGTAGAACGCGCACACCGCACCAAACTCCTCGACCCGGCCGAAGCGACCCGCGGCGCTGGCCGCCTTGCGTGCAGCGATCTCGTCGTCGAGCGTGCGCCCGCTGCCGGCAGCGATCTTGCCCAGGTTCGAGCGCAGGCGGTCCGTCTCGAACTGCTCGGGCAACAGGTTGTTGATGGTGACGTTCGACTTGATGTAGCCGGTGGCAATGGTCTTGGCGAAGCCGGTCAGCCCCAGGCGCGCCGCGACCGACAACGACAACGCCGGATGCGGTGCCTTGACCATCGCCGAGGTGATGTTGACGATGCGGCCGAAGCCCCGATCGGCCATGCCGTCGATGACCGCGCGGATCAGCAGAATCGCCCCGACCATGTTGCCTTCGGCCGCGGCGAGCCACTGCTCGCGGGTGAAACTGCGCCAATCGCCCACCGGCGGCCCGGCGGCGTTGTTCACCAGGATGTCGGGCTGAGGACACAGGCGCAGCGCCTCGTCCTGCCCGGCCTGCGTGGTGATGTCGCCCACTGCCGCCAGCACCTTCACGCCATGGCGCGACGCCAGGGCCTGCGCTGCGGCTTCCAGGGCATCGGCATTGCGTCCGCCGATCACAAGGTGCACGCCCTCGGCCGCCAGCGCCTCGGCGCAGGCTCGCCCCAAGCCCTTGCTTGCGCCGCAGACCAGCGCCGTCTTTCCTGCAATGCCCAGATCCATGCGTCTTCCTTCCTGCTTGATCAGCCGGCCGCCGCGCGTTTCGGTGCGGCCTGGGGTTCGTGTTGTGCTGCCGCAGCCCAGGCCTCGTCCAGCGTGCGCCAGCGCGCCTCGGCCTGCGCGATCTGTCGCGCCTTGACTGGCCCGTAGCCGCGCACCTGCTCGGCCACGTCGGCCACCTGCGTCGCCAGCATCAGGCGCGACGCATCCAACGCCGTCAGCAGCCGGCGGATGCGGGCCTCGTACGTGTCGACCAGGCGCCTCTCCGCGCGCCGCTCCTCGGTGCGGCCAAAGGGATCGAGCGCGCTGCCGCGCAGCCCACGCAACCGCGCCAGCAGGCCGAAAGCACTCAGTACCCAGGCACCATAGCGGCGCTTGCGCGGCCGACCGGTGTCCGGGTCGGGCTTTGCCGCCCACAGCGGCGGCGCAAGATGGAAGCTCAAACCGCGCACCCCTTCGAACTGCGCTTCGAGTTGCTGCCTGAACTCGGGCGACGCGTACAGGCGTGCGACCTCGTATTCGTCCTTGTAAGCCATCAGTTTCACGAAGCCGCGCGCCACCGCCATGCTGAGCGTGCCTTCGGCGCCCGCCACGCGGCGCTCGGCCTCGCGCACCGTCTGCACCAACGCAAGGTAGCGCTGTGCATAGGCCGCGTCCTGGTAGGCCGTAAGCCGCTGCATGGCGGCGGCCACCGTCTCGTCGAGCGTCTGTTCAGTGGCTGCATCCGGCGACGATGCCGACGCACCCAACACGCGTTGCACAGCGGTCGCGTCGTGCACCCACAGCCGGCCGAGCTTCAGCGCGCGCAGGTTCGCCGTCGCCGACACGCCGTTGAGTTCCAGCGCACGCTCCAGCGCCGCGCGACCTACCGGCAGCCAGCCCATCTGCAGTGCCGCGCCGACGAGCAGGAAATTGCTGAACACCGCATCGCCCAGCAGCGCGGTGGCCAGGCCGGTGGCGTCCAGATAGCTCACGCGCTCGTCACCGAGCTTGGCCGACACCTTGCGCGCCAGCAGCCCAAAGTCGACCTTCGCCTCGGGGTTCAGCGCCTGCATCGCGGTAGGCATCACGCGGTGGTTGCCGATGAAGCGTGAACGTGCCGGGTCCAGCGTGCGGAAGGCTTCGTCGCCCAGCGCCGCCACCATGTCGAAACCAAGCGCCAGATCGGCATCGCCCAGGCCGAGCCGGTTGGCGCGCAGCTGCAAAACGTCCTGCGCGATCTGCAGGTGGCTGTAGACCGCACCGTTCTTCTGCGACAGCCCGGTCATGTCATAGGTGCTGGCGGCACGGCCTTCCAGGTGCGCCGCCATCGCCAGCACCGCACCGACCGTGATGACGCCGGTGCCTCCGATACCGGGGATCATCACGCCGTAGGCCGTCTCGCCCAGCGGCGCGCGCGGCGGTTCAGGCAACGCCGCCAAGGCCGCATCCAGCGCCGTGGCGTCGGTGGTGGCAGGCTGGGCGCGGCGTGGCTTGGCTCCATCCAGCGTGACGAAGGACGGGCAGAAGCCCTTGAGGCATGACTCGTCCTTGTTGCACGAGCTCTGGTTGATGCGCCGCTTCAGTCCGAGCGGCGTGGGCAAGGGCTCGATGCTGACGCAGCTGCTTTGCTCGGAGCAGTCGCCGCAACCTTCGCACACCGCGTCGTAGATGAACAGGCGCCGGTCGAGGTCGGCCATGCCGCCCCGCTTGCGGCGCCGGCGCTTCTCGGCGGCGCAGGTCTGCTCGTAAAGCAGCACGGTGCAGCCGGGCGTGTCGCGCAGCTCGCGCTGCACCGCGTCGAGCCGGTCGCGGTGCTCGATGCGCACGCCCGGCGGCAGCGCCGTGCCTTGGTGCCGCGACGGGTCGTCGCTGACCAGCACGATCGACTTGACGCCTTCGTGCAGCACCTGGTGCGCGATCTCGGCGACGGAGATCGGGCCGTCGATCGGCTGCCCGCCGGTCATGGCCACGGCGTCGTTGTAAAGGATCTTGTAGGTGATGTTGGCGCCGCTGGCCACCGCGGCGCGGATCGCCAGCAGCCCGGAGTGGTAGTAGGTGCCGTCGCCGAGGTTCTGAAACACATGCCGGCGCGCGGTATAGCGGCGCATTCCGATCCATTGCGTGCCCTCGCCGCCCATCTGCGTCGGCACCATCGTGCCGGGCCGCGCATACATCGCCATGCCGTGGCAGCCGATGCCGGCCAGCGCGCGGCTGCCCTCGGGAACCTTCGTCGAGGTGTTGTGCGGGCAGCCGGAGCAGAAGAAGGGCAAGCGCTTGACGTCGGCAGGCGCCATCACGGCCAATAGCGAGCGGCGCGAGGCGTTCAGCGCGTCGAGCCGCGCCTGCAGCGCTTCATCCCATAGGCCGGCGGCCTGCAGCCGGCCGGCAATCGCCATAGCCAGGTCCAGCGGCTCGTGGCCCAGGTCGCTGTTCAGCAGCGGCCGGCCGGTCGGATCGTTCTTGCCGGTGATGCGGGGCCGGCGCTCGCCGTTGTAGAGGACCGCCGCAGCCTGCGTCTCGACGAACGCGGTCTTGTCTTCGACGAAGAGCAGTTCGTCCTTGCCCGCGGCGAATTCACTGAGACCCAACGGCTCCAGCGGCCACAGCAGCCCGACCTTGTAGACGGCGACGCCGATCTCCTGCGCGCGTTCGCCGTCCAGCCCCAGCGCACGCATTGCCAGCCGCACCTCGTGCCAGCACTTGCCCGCGGTGACGATGCCGAAGCGCGCGCCCGCCTCGCCGAGCATGATGCGATCGATGCCATTGGCACGTACGAAACGGTGCACCAGCGGCAGGCGCCAGCGACGCAACAGCAGCTCGTCCATCGCCGGTGCGTAGACGCCGCGGTAGTGGATGCCTTCAGGAGGCAGCTCGCCGGGATCGGGGCGCTCGACGTTGAAGGCGTCGATATCGAAGGCGCAAGTCATAGCCTGCTCGGCCGTCTCGTTGACGACCTTGAAGCCGACCCAGCAGCCGCTGTAGCGCGACAGCGCCCAGCCCAGCAGCGCGAAGCGCTGGAACTCGCCGACGTCGGCCGGGTACAGCGTCGGGATCGAATGCGCGGCCAGCGCCTGCTGGCTGTGGTGCGCGACGGTGGAGGACTTGCCCTGGTGGTCGTCGCCGGCCACCACCAGCACGCCACCGTGCGGGTGCGTGCCGGCATAGTTGCCGTGCTTCAGCGGATCGCCGGCGCGGTCCACGCCGGGACCCTTGCCGTACCAAAGGCCGAACACACCGTCGACGGTGGCCTCGCCCATCACCGCGATCTGCTGCGTGCCCCACACCGCGGTGGCAGCCAGTTCCTCGTTGACACCGGGCTCGAAGCTGACATCCGCCGCCGCCAGCGCTGCCTGGGTTCCCCATAACGTCTGGTCCAGACCACCAAGAGGCGAACCACGATAGCCCGACACATAGCCGGCGGTCTTCAGCCCGGCACGGCGGTCCAGTTCGCGCTGAAGCAGCAACGCGCGCACGATGGCTTGGTTGCCGTTGAGCAGCACGGTGCCGGCCTGCAGTCCGTAACGGTCTTGCAGCGTTACCTCGCGCAGCGCGCCGGCCTCGATCGGTGCGTTCATCGCTTTTCCCCCAGCCAACGTTGGGCATTACCCGCGCGCAGCGCCTGCCGCAGCGCGGGGTCGGCGGCCAGCGTCTCGATGCTGCCGGCCGGGTCGTCGTCCATGATCACGAAGGGATAGTCGGTGCCCGCCATCACGCGCTCGCTACCGAAGACCTCGACCAGCCGCCGCAGCGTCGCCGTGTCGTAGACCAGGTCGTCGACATACAGCCGGCGTGCCTCTACCGCGGGATCGTCCGCCAGCGCCACGCGTACCGACGGCAAGGCGCTCCAGGCATGGCGCAGCCGCGGCAGCAGCATCGCCAGCGAGCCGCCACCATGGCTGAGCGCGATGCGCAGCCCAGGCAATTCGGCCAGCCTGCCGCTGGTGATCAGCGAAGCGCCGGCCAGGCCGACCTCCCCCGGAAAGGCCAGCACCTGCTCCAGCGCCGCCGGGCCGACCAAGCGCTCCATGCCGGCGGGTCGCAACGGATGCACGAAGATCGCTGCGCCCCAGGACGCCGCGGCCTCGAAGAAGGGCTTCAGGCGCGCGTCGCCCAGTGCCACGCCATCGACGTGGCTGGGGATCTCGACGCCGGCCAATCCCTGCCGGTGCAGCAGTTCGTCCAGCACCTCGATGGCCAGCGCCACGTCTTGCAGCGGCACCGCGCCCAGGCCGGTGAAATGCTGCGGCGATTCGGCCACCATCGCGGCGATGACCTCGTTCAGGTAGCGGCAGATCGTGCGGCCATCCTCGGCCGGCATCCACGGGCTCAGCAGCTCGGGCATCGGCGACAGCACCTGCCGCGTGACGCCGCGGCGCTGCATGTCCTCCTGGCGCACGGCGCAGTCCCAGCACTGGTGCGACACGGTGCGGTAGACCTTGCCCGAGACCATCACGTGCCGGTGGCAGGCCTGCGCTGGCGCCATCGACGGCCAGGGCGGCGAGGCGTGACGGCCGGCATAGGCCGGGAAGTCCTGCGGGACGACGTGCGTGTGCACGTCGATCAGCGCGTCGTGGTCCGTCACGTCAGCGGCGCCCTCAACGGACATGGGCACGCACCGCGGGCCGTCTCGCGCCCGCTGCCTTGGGCGACTGAACCTGCAGCGTCGTCAGATAGGTCGCCACCATCTCGCGCCACAGGCGGAACAGCCGGTTGAAGCGCGGCGGGTCGTGCTGCCACAGCCGGCGCACCGCCAGCCCGCGCACGATCGACAGCGTCAGCCACAGCAGGTCGTCGGCGGCATCGCCCGGCACGCCGGATTCCACCAGCGCGGCGCGCCACTGCGCCTCCACCGGCAGGCGTGTGGCGGCCGACAACTCGGTCATCGGATTGCGCGCCGCCTCGCGCAAGCGCCCCTGGATCGCCAGGTCCAGCGCGATCAGGAACAGCTCGCTGAAAAAGAACTCCTGCGCATCGGCGATCAGTGCCTTGATCGCCTCGTCGGGCGTGATGCCGCGCCGCACACGCCGCGCGCGCTCGCGGGCCTGCTCCGATGCGCGCTGGAACACATGCTCGACCACGGCGACGACCAGTTCGTCCTTCGACGGGAAATGATGCGTCTGCGCGCCCTTGCTGACACCTGCGGCCTGGGCTACGTCCAGCGTGCGCAGGCCGGCGTAACCCTTCTCGCCGAGTTGCACCAGCGCGGCATCGAGGATGCGGCGCCGCGTCTCGCCGCTGCGCTCGGCCTGGGTGCGCCGCGCAGGTTTGCTGGAGACGACCGCCTTGCTCACAACATCGTGCTCCCACCGTTGACGCTGATCACCTGGCCGGTGACGAACGAAGCCTCGCGCGACGCCAGGTACAGCACCATCGACGCCACCTCGTCCAGCTCGGCAGCACGGCCCATCGGGATCACGCCCAGGAACTTGGACGCAACCTCAGGCCGGTCGCGAACGATGGCGGCGAGCTGCTCGCTGTTGACCGCGCAGGGTGCCACGGTGTTGACGGTGACCCCGCTGGTCGCGAACTCGCGCGCCAGCCCGGTGGTGAGGCCGTGTACCCCGCCCTTGGCGGCGTTGTAGGCCGCATGGTCGGCCAGGCCGTTGCGCACGGAGTCGGCGCCGATGTGCACGACGCGGCCGTAGCGCTGGGCCAGCATGCCCGGTAGGAAGACCCGCGTGCACCACAGCACGGTCCACAGATTGCGATCGATGGTGGCGCGCAGCGTCTCGGGCGTGTGCTGCAGGAACGGTCGGATCACGCCGCCACCGGCGTTGTTGACCAGCACGTCGGCCGTGCCCAGCTGTTGCTGGGTACGCAACTGCAACTGCTGCGCGGTGGCTTCAAGCGACAGGTCCCCGGCAGTCGCGATGCAGCGCACGCCGTGACTTTGTTCGAGCTGACAGGCCGCACCGTCCAGCGCTGCGGCATCGGCATCGGCGAGCGACAAAGCCGCACCTTCGCGCGCCAACGCGGCGGCGATCGCCAAGCCGATGCCGCGCGCGGCGCCGGTGACCACCACCACCTGGCCTTCGAAGCGGCGTGCGGCGATGGCATTTGAGTGGCTCATGTCTGTTTCCGGTACTGCGCTTCAGGGGTTCGGCACGAATCGTAGGCAGCGGACGCGGGCACCAGATGCACGTTTACCCTGCTTCCGTTCACTTGCGTACGATCTCAGAATAGCATAACTTTCAGACCGCACGGTCTGTTTGTTTATTCTCCAAGGAGCCGGCCATGCCAACCACGAACGCCCCCGCGCTGATCCGCTCCCCTGCCACGACCCTGGTGCGCCGCGACGATGACAAGGGCATCTTCCAGGTTTCGCGCCGCGCCTTCACCGACGTGTCGCTGATGGAGCGCGAATACGAGGCGGTGTTCGACACCTGCTGGCTGTATCTGGGCCACGAATCGGAGCTGCGCAAGCCCGGCGACTTCCTGACGCGCACGGTAGCCCGGCGCAACATCCTGTTCACGCGCGACGCCCAGGGCAAGCTGCATGCGCTGTTCAACACCTGCCCGCACCGCGGCGCGACGGTGTGTCGCGAGGCCAAGGGCAACGCCAAGGTGTTTCAGTGCTTCTATCACGGCTGGGTGTTCGGCTGCGACGGCCAGATCAAAAGCCAGCCCGGCGAGGAGCGCTACACCGAAGGCCACAAGACCAGCGGCGTCGGCAACATGACCCCGGTGCCGCATTTCGACAGCCATGCGGGCTTTTGCTTCATCAGCTTCAATCCCAACGCTGGCTCGCTGCCCGACTATCTGGCCGGGGCGAAGGACATCCTCGACCTGATCGCCGCGCACAGCGAATCGGGCATGGTCATCGTCGACGGCGCACAGGAGTATGCGATCCGCGCCAACTGGAAGCTGCTGGCCGAGAACAGCGTCGACGGCTACCACGCGGTGACCACGCACGCCAGCTACCTCGACTACCTGAAGAACATGGCCGGCGGCCTGGTGCCGGTGCCGCTGTCGGGTCGCACCTATGACCTGGGCAACGGCCACGCGGTGCTCGAATACAAGGCGCCGTGGGGCCGGCCGATCGCGCAATGGGTGCCGATGTTCGGCGAGCAGGGCAAGCACGAGATGGAGGCGATCTACGCCCGACTGGCGGCGCGCTTGGGCGAAGAGAAGGCCGGCCGCATCGCCACGCACAACCGCAACATGATCATCTTCCCGAACCTGGTGATCAACGACATCATGGCCATCACCATCCGCACGTTCTATCCGCTGGCACCGGGACAGATGATGGTCAACGGGTGGGCGCTGGCGCCGAAGGAAGAGTCCGAGTGGGCGCGCAAGTACCGGCTGTTCAATTTCCTCGAGTTCCTGGGTCCCGGCGGGTTCGCCACTCCCGACGACGTCGAGGCGCTGCAGTCATGCCAGAACGGCTTTTCCAATGCCGGGTCAGCGGGCTGGAGCGACATTTCTAAGGGTATGGGCCAGGCCGAACCGAGCTACGACGATGAGCTGCAGATGCGCCTGTTCTGGACGCGCTGGAACCAGCTGGTCGCTAGTTCTGCCGGTTGAAGGAGTCCGCGATGAACGCACCCGTCACCCGCGCCGAAGCCGAAGACCTGCTGTTCGAGGAGGCCGACTTACTCGACCAGTGGAAACTTGAGCAATGGCTCGCGCTGTACACCGAAGACGCCGCCTACCTGGTGCCGAGCACCGACCTGCCCGCGGACGCCGATCCGGCCAAGGCGCTGTTCTACATCGCCGACGACCACCAGCGCATGCACGAGCGCGTGGTGCGCCTGATGAAGAAGTCCGCGCATTCCGAATGGCCGCGCTCGCGCACCCGCCACCTGGTCAGCAACGTGCGCGTCGGCGTCGCCCAGGGCGACGAGACACCAGTCAGCGCCGCCTTCGTCACTTTCCGCACGAAGAACGGCACTACCGACACCTACATGGGCCGGCTGCGTTACCGGGTCAAGCGCGTCGACGGCGCACTGCGCATTCGCGAGAAGCGGTGCGAACTCGACCTGGACGGCCTGCGGCCACACGGCCGCGTCAGCATCATTTTGTAGGACGCCGCGATGAATGCCCCCTTTCGCTACCGGCGGCTCGGTTATGCGGCGCTGACGGTCACTGACCTGCAGCGCTCGCTTCACTTCTATCGCGATCTGCTCGGGCTCGATCTCGTCGAGAGCGGCGCCGAGGTCGCCTACCTGCGCTGCAGCCGCGACCACCACAACGTGGTGCTGCATCAGGGCCCCGTCGCGGGCCTGAAGCGCGTGGGCTGGGAACTGGAAAGCGCAGCGGAGGCCGACAAGGCCTACGAACATTTCCAGCGCCGGGGCCTGGAGCCACGGCGTGTGCCAGCGGCCGAAGCCCGCGCGCTGAAACAGGGCCCGAGTTTCCGCGTGCGCGAACCGCACTGTGGCGTGGAGTTCGACTTCTACGGCAGCACCACCGTGCTGGCCAAGCCGTATGTGCCGACGGTGGCGAAGATCGCGCGGCTCGGTCATGTGGTGATCGGCACCAAGGATTTTGCCGGCACCTACCGCTCACTGCGCGAGGATTTCGGCTTCGCCGAGAGCGACTTCGTCGAGGACCGCTTCAGCTTCCTGCGCTGCTACCCCAACCCCTTCCACCACACCTTTGCCATCGGCGCCGGCGACAGCAACCACCTGCACCACATCAACTTCATGGTCAGCGACATCGACGATGTCGGCCGTGCCTGGCATCGCATGACCAAGGCCGGTGTCAAGATCGCCTTTGGCATCGGCCGCCATCCGCCGTCAGGGAGTGTCTTCCTCTATTTCTACGATCCCGACGGTATGACGGTGGAGTACAGCTTCGGCATGGAGGAGTTCCCCGAGGTCGACGCCCGCGAGCCGCGCATGCTCGAACAGGTGCCGGAGTCGCTGGACACCTGGGGAGCGGTTCCCGACGCCAACTTCGGCCGCGTTGGCGCGATCGAAGGCGCCGGCAGCCAGAAATGACCAGCGAGTTACTCATGTCGCCGATCCCGCTGTGCCCTGCCGACGAGGTCTGGGAAGGCACCATCAAGCTGGCTGTGCTGCCCGACGGCCATCGGATCGCGCTCTATCAGGTCGACGGCAAATTCTTCGCCACCGACGACACCTGCACCCACGGCGAGGCGTCGCTGTCCGAGTTCGGCAGCGTCGAGGGCCACATCGTCGAATGTTCTTTCCACAACGGCAGCTTCGATATACGCAGCGGCGAGGCCTGTGCAATGCCTTGCAGCGTGGCGCTGCGCACCTGGCCAATCCGCATCGTCGACAGACAGGTTTGTCTGGTCGGCGATGGCCAGGAGGAATCGACAGAGGGCTGAGCGGCCTTGACTGGGCGCTGACGCGCAGCCTCAGCCGACGGGCCGTCGCTGGTACATACCGCGCCCGACGAGCGTCAGCATGCGTTCGGCATGCTGGTTGATCAGCTCCTGCCGCACGGTGACCACGCCGCGATCGGGCTTGCTCTGCGAGGCTTTGACGGCTACCACCTCGACCGCAGCGCGCAGCCGGTCGCCGGGACGCACCGGCTTCAACCAACGCAGTTCGTCGATGCCGGGCGAGCCCATCGACGAGGCCGCCGGAATGAAGTGGTCGCAGACCAGCCGCATCAACACGCTGCAGCTCATCCAGCCGCTGGCGATCAGCCCGCCAAAATGCGAACGGGCCGCGGCTTCGACGTCGAGGTGAAAGGGTTGCGGGTCGTAGCGCCGGGCGAACTCGACGATCTCCTCCGCGGTGACCAAGTAGTCGCCGAACTCGAAGCGCTCGCCGACGCTGAAGTCCTCGAACCAGCGTTCTTTCAATAGGACAGCGGCCATCGGTCGCGGCTCAGGCGTACAGCTGCTCGATCACCTCGGCGTACTTCTCGCCGATGCTCTTGCGCTTGACCTTCATCGTCGCCGTCACTTCGCCGTCGTCGTGGTCCAGCTCTTTGGTCAGCAGGTGGAACTTGCGCACTTGCTGCACTTGCGGCATCTTGGCATTGACGGCCTGCACCTCGCGCTCGATCAGTTCGCGCACCGAGCCCAGCTCCACCAGGCTGCGGAAGTGGGTGTAGGTCAGCCCCTGTTCTTCCGCCCACTTCGAGGTGCTCTCGAACTCCACCTGGATCAAGGCGCTGACGAAGCGTCGACGGTCGGCGATGACGATGGCTTCTTTGATGTACGGCGAGAAGCGCAGCGCGTTCTCGATCTCGCTCGGCGTAATGTTCTTGCCGCCGGCGGTGATCATGATGTCCTTCTTGCGGTCGACGATGCGCAGTTCGCGGCCCGAGGGCCCGTCCTCCCAGCGGCCCACATCGCCGGTATGCAGCCAGCCTTCGGCATCGATCGCCTCGCGCGTCGCCTCGTCGTTGCGGAAGTAGCCGCGGAAGACCACGTCGCCACGGATCAGGATCTCGCCGTCGTCGGCCAGCTGCAGCTCGATGCCGGCATAGGGCACACCCACCGTGCCCACGGGAGAGGCATCTCCGGGCTGCATCGTCGAGGCGCCGCTGGCTTCTGTCAGGCCGTAGGCCTCGCGGATCGGCAGCCCCAGCGTGCGGAAGAACTTCAGGATCTCCGGCGCGATCGGTGCCCCCGAGGAGATCGCTACGCGGCAGCGGCGCAGCCCCACGTAGTTGAGCAACGCCCGCAGCACCAGCACGTACCACAGACTCCAGCGCAGCCGCTCCGTCAAGCTCCACTGCGCCCGCGGCTTGGTGCCGACGCTCTCCAGCGATGCCAAGGCACGCTGGTACAGCGCCATCCTGAAGCCGCCGGCCTCGCGCAACTTGGTCTGGATCGACGCGTGGAACTTCTCCCAGATGCGCGGTACGCCGAAGAAGACCTGCGGCGACAGCTCGCGCAAGTCCTCCTGCACGGTGCGCAGGCTCTCGGCGAAGTTCACCGTCGCCCCGACCGCCACCGGCACATGGATCGAGAACATCTGCTCGGCCACATGGCACAGCGGCAGGTACGACACCAGCTCGTCGCCGGCGCGGCAGCCGAGCATGGTGTTCAGGCCCCGCGCTGCAGCACCCAGGCCGCGCCAGCTCATCATCGCCGCCTTTGGCCGGCCCGTGCTGCCGCTGGTGAAGACGATCAGGCCGATGTCGTCAGGCTTCGGGCCGTGTGTGGCTTCGGCTGCCGCGGTGGCGTTCTGCGCCTCGTAAGCGCGGCCCTTCTCCAGCACGTCGTCGAAGTCGTAGAGACGGTCGCGCGCGTAGCGCCGCAACCCGCGCGGGTCGATGACGATCAGCGTACGTAGCGACGGCAGCCGATCGCGCACCTCGAGCACCTTGTCCAGTTGCTCCTGGTCTTCGCAGACGATGACCGGCGCTTCGGCCAGCGCCAGCAGGTATTCGATCTCATGGGCCGGCGAGGTGGGGTACACGCCTGCCGTGACACAGCCGACCATGGCCGCGCCGAACTGCGCAAACACCCATTCCTCGCGGTTCTCGCTCAACACCGCGACCTTCTGGCCGGGCTGCAGCCCGAGTTGCAGGAGGCCGAGGCCGAAGCAGCGCGAGCGTTCGGCGTACTGCGCCCAGGTCACCGGGCGCCACACGCCATGCGATTTCTGCCGCAAGGCCACGCCATCGGGGCGCGTACGGGCCCAATGCAGCAGTTGCTGCGGCAACGGAAGGTTGTCGTGCGTTGGTGCATTCATCGGGAATCAGGACAACCAGCGCTTGCGCCGCTTGTAATGCTTGACGTCTCGGTAGTTGACGCGGGCCTCACCCTCCTCGCCCGCGCCAAGGTAGAAGCGCTGCACGTCCGGGTCACCGAGCAGCCGGTCGGTGGGCCCGTTGAAGACGATACGGCCGTTCTCCATGATGTAGCCGTAGTGCGCGACACCCAGCGCGACATGCGCGTTCTGCTCCACCAACAGCATGGCCACGCCCTGCTCGCGGTTGATGCGCGCGATGATCTCGAAGATGTCCTTCACCACCAGCGGCGCCAGGCCGAGCGAGGGCTCGTCGAGCAGGATCAGCCGCGGCTTGCCGACCAGCGCGCGGCCAATCGCCAACATCTGCTGCTCACCACCGGAAAGGTAGCCCGCGACCTGCTTGCGCCGCTCCTGCAGGCGCGGAAAGTAGCGGAACACCTGCTCGGTGTCGACCGCACCGCGCCCGGCCAGCGCATTGCCGGCGGCGACCAGGTTCTCTTCCACCGTCAGGTCGGCGAAAATATGCCGGCCCTCGCGCACATGGGCCAGTCCGGCCCGTGCCAGCTGGTAGGCCACGCGCCCGGCGATGTCTTCACCGTAGAAGCTGATGCGTCCGGCGGCGACACGCCCGTTCTCGTAGGGCAGCACGCCACCCGCCGCCTTCAGCGTGCTGGTTTTGCCGGCTCCGTTGCTGCCGAGCAAGGCGACGATCTTGCCTTCGGGCACCTCGATCGACATGCCCCGCAGCGCCTGCACGCTGTGGTTGTAGACGACCTCGATGTTCTCGATGCTGAGTGCGGCGGTCATGTGGCTAGGCTGGGAGCGGCGCGTGAGAGGCTCAGACCTTGATCCAGCCGCTGGCCGGCTCCATCGTCTTCTTGGCCGGGTCGAAGGTGTAGATGCGGCCGATCGGCGCCTGGTGGCTGCTGTAGTCGACGAGCGCGCCGAAGATGCCGCCGGAGTCCCACTCCTTCATGCTGGCCATCGCGGCCTTCATGTTGGGCAGCGTCAGCGGCTTGTTGGCCTTGATGCAGCGCTCGGCGATCTCAGCAAAGACCATGCCGGACAGCCAGCTGGAGATGTAGAAGGGCGAGATGTGCTTGACGTCCGGCCGGTTCTTGGCCAGGTACTCGCGCATGTTGTTGATCATGTCGGAGTCGGTCTCGTGGCCGTAGCGGTACATCGCCGCACCGGTGAGGTTGACGCCGAGCGCACCCAGCGCCTCGTAGGCCGGCCGGTCCAGGCCCCAGGCCGTGCCCATGATCTGCGGGTTGAGCCCGGCCTCGCGCATCTGGCGCACGAACTCCGGCATCGGCGCCAGGATGTAGCCCTGGAAGATGACGATGTCGGGGCGCGCGCGGCGCAGCTTGGCCACCTCCGGCGCGACGTCGATGCCGGCCTGCTTGGTGACGATCTCCTCGACGATGGGCAGGCCCAGCTTCTGCGCCCGCGCCTTGCCGCCGGGAATGCCGTCGCGGCCGAACTCGGTGTCGGCATACACATAGGCAATCCTCGGCTTGTTCGCACCCGTGTGGGTGCGCGCGATGTACTCCATCAGGATCTCGTGCAGCCGCGGATAGGTCGGCCCGGGCACGAAGTTCTGCGGCACCGTCGCCGGGTCGGCCACCACCGAGGCCAACGAAGTCGAGCTGGTCATGATCGTGCCCGCAGATACCGCGTCCTGCGTCACCGCCTTGACCCACTGCGTGCTGTCGCCGTAGAAGAAGTTCGGCTTCTCGGCGGCCATGATCTTCTTGAAGATGGCCACGCCCTGATCGAGCTTGAAGCCCGAATCCTCCGACACGTACTTCAACTTGCGGCCCATTACGCCGCCCTTGCTGGTCTTCCAGGCGCAGAAGTCGCCGATGCCCATGTTCATCGCCACGCCGGCAAACGAGAACACGCCGGTGATCGGCTGACTGGCCCCGATGACGATGTCGCCCTTGTGCGCCTGCGCCTGTGAACGGCCGATCGCGAAGGGCCCGAGGGTCGCCGCGGCGCCCACGGATTGCACGATCTTGCGGCGGGTGAAGTCGGTCATGTGCATCTCCTTGGTGGATGTCGGACGAGGCTCGTCCAGGTTGTTGTCAGGTCTTGAAGGGCCAGAGGTGGAACAGGCGCCGCACGCGCGCCCAGATCGCCGCCAGACCGTGCGGCTCGAACACGAGGAAGCCGATGATCAGCACACCGAACACGACCTGCTGCATCGGCAGCAGCAAGCCGGCGACGCCGGGGAACCACTGCGAGCTGGCATGCGCGAACAGGCGCAGCAGCTCGGGCACGAAGGTCATGAACAGCGCGCCGAGCACGCTGCCGAGCACCGTGCCAAGGCCGCCGACGATGGTGGCGGCCAGGTAGAACACCGATAGGGTCAGCACGAAGTACTCGGGGGTGATCGCGCCATAGAAGTAGCCGAGCAGGCCGCCGGCCACGCCCGCATAGAATGCGCCGATCGCAAAGGCGAGAAGCTTGGTGCGCAACAGGTTCACGCCCAGGATCTCGGCGGAGAAATCGCGCTCGCGCACGGCGACGAAGGCCCGGCCGAAATGCGTGCGGCCGAGGTTGCGGGCCCCCAGCGCCGCGACGAAGGCGACGGTGAAGATCAGATAGAAGTTGCGCCGGTCGCCGATGAACTCGAAGCCGAAGAGCTGGGCCCGCGGAATGCTGGTGCCCGGGACACCGCCGGTCACCGGCTCCCACTCGCGGAAGACGAAGGTCAGGATGAAATGCGCGGCAAGGGTGGCCACCGCCAGGTAGATGCCCTTCACGCGCAGGCTGGGCAGGCCGACGATCAGGCCCAGTGCGGCTGTCAACAACCCGGCCGCGGGCAGCGTCAGGTAGAAGGGGATGCCCTGCTTCGCCAGCCAGGCCACGGTGTAGCAGCCGACACCGAGAAAGGCGCCGTGGCTCAGCGAGATCAGGCCGGCGTTGCCGGTGGTCAGGTTCAACCCGAGGGTCGCGATGACATGGATGCCGACGATGCAGGCCATCGCCAGCATGTAGTCGCTGCCCCACAGCGGCAGGGTGAACAGCGCCAGCACGAAGGCCAGCATCCAGCTGCGCTGGGTCGGCGAATCCCATAGCCGCTGCTCGGCGGCGAAGGTCTCGTGGAAGACGGCGGTACGCATGCGGGTCCCCTAGAGACGCTCGATGCCGCGCGTACCGAACAAACCGTACGGCCTTACGACCAGGACCGCCAGCACGACCACGTACGGCACCACGTCACGCGACTTGCCACCGAGGTAGCCGGCACCGAGAGCCTCGACCCAGCCGACGATCAGGCTGGCGACGATGGCGCCCAACACGCTGTCCATGCCGCCGAGGATGATCGCAGCAAAGACGCCCAGCGCCGCCGCGGCGAGCAGCGGCGACAACCCCGCCGAACTGGCGATCAGCACGCCGGCCACCGTGCCGACCAGGCCGCTGAGCACCCAGGTCAGGCGCTGCGAGTAGTTGATATTGATGCCCAGCGTGGCCGCGGTCACCGGATCGCTGGCCGTGGCCCGCAGCGCAACACCGGTCTTCGAATAGCGGAAGAAGGCCAGGAAGCCGCCGATCAATACGGCCGCGACCAGGAAGTTGCCGAGCGCCGCGCCGGGAATCAGGATGTCGCCCATCAGGATCGGCGTGCGCGGCAGCAGCGCAGGAGGCGTGTAGGTGTCGCCGCCCCAGACCGCTTCGACACCACCATGGATGATGCTGGCCAGGCCGATGGTGGCCATCAGGATCGCCACCGCGGGCTGGCCTGACAACGGCCGCAGCACCGCACGCTCGATGGCGACCGCCAGCACCGCAATCACCCCCATCGCGATGACGAAGGACAGCCAGGACGGCAGCTCGAAAGTCACCGCGCTGGCGTAGTACAGGTAGGCGCCGAGCATCATCACCTCGCCGACAGCGAAGTTGACGACACCGGTGCCTTTGTAGATCAGCACGAAGCTCAGCGCCACCAGCGCGATCACGCCACCGGACAGCAGGCCGAGCAGGCTGTATTCGAGGAACTCGCTCATGGTCAGTGCACCGCGCCTTCAGCGCCGAGGTAGGCCTCGATCACCTGCGGATGGCGGCGCACCTCGTCGGGCGTGCCGCTGGCGATTACCTGGCCGAAATTGAGCACCACCACATGGGTCGAGATGTCCATCACCATCGCCATGTCGTGCTCCACCAGCAGCACCGATACCCCCCACTCTTCCTGCACGTCGAGGATGAAGCGGGCCATGTCCTCGGTCTCCTCGCGGTTCATGCCGGCCACTGGCTCGTCCAGCATCAGCATGCGTGGGCGCATCGCCAGCGCGCGCGCCAGTTCCACGCGCTTCTGCAGCCCATAGGGCAAGGCGTCGACGCTGCGGTGGCGGATGTGGTCGATCTCGAGGAAGTCGATCACCCGCTGTTCAATCTCCGCGCGCAGCGCATCTTCTTCGGTGCGCGCGCGCCGACCGTAGGTCAGCGCCGATAGCAGCCCCGAGTGCATCAGGTGGTGACCGCCGAGCTTGATGTTCTCCAGCACGCTCAAGCCGCGGAACAGCGCGATGTTCTGGAAGGTGCGCGCCAGCCCCATCGCGGCGCGGGTGTGCACCGGCGCCTGCGTGATGTCCTGCCCGTCCAGCAGCACCCGCCCTGCCGCCGGTCGGTAGAAACCCGAGATGGCGTTGAAGACGCTGGTCTTACCGGCGCCGTTGGGCCCGATCACCGCGGTGATGCGGCCCGGGGCCGCTTCGAAAGAAACCCCGCGCAGGGCGTGGATGCCGCCGAAGCGCAGGTCGACCTGCTCGACGCGAAGACCGACGCCAGGAGGCGGCGCCGGCATGGCACCCGTCGGTCCTCCAGCTTGAAGTGGCGCATGCATACCGTACACTACTGCATTATTTGGCCGTGTACCTCAGTAGTTTCCCCGTCTGCGCACGGCCGGTCGCTCTGGCAGGCATGGATGCCGCGTCCCCTGACCGTGGATCACAGGTGATGTGCCGGCCAGGCGCTGCACGCCGCGCACCGCATAGACCATGATCCGCGCCGCATGAATCCACAAGGCTTTGACACTATCGTCGTCGGGGCGGGCGCGGCCGGCTGCATCGTCGCCAACCGCCTAAGCACAGATCCCAGGCGCCGGGTCGCGCTGGTCGAGGCGGGCGCCTCCGACCGGCGTTTTCCGCTGAACTTCAAGACGACGCTGCCGATCGGCAACATCTTCCTGTTGCCGAACGAGCACTACAACTGGCAGTTCGAGTTCAGCGGCGGCGCAGGGGTGAAGCACCGCAGGATCCCCTGCCCGCGAGGCCGCCTCTTCGGGGGATGCACCTCGGTCAACGGCACGGTCTACATCCGCGGCCACCGGCTCGACTACGACGAATGGGCCGCCCTCGGCAACGTCGGCTGGAGCTGGGACGAGGTGCTGCCCTTCTTCAAGCGGCATGAAGACTACGACCGCGGACCGAACTCCTGGCACGGCAGCGGCGGCGAACTCAGCGTGCAGCGCCCTGCCGAAAGCAATCCGTTGGCGCACGCCTTCGTGGACGCCGCCGCCGAGGCCGGCTTCGCCCGCAACGACGACTTCAATGGCGCGGCGCAGGACGGCTTCGGCATCTTCGATCTGAACCAGCGCGACGGCGTGCGCTGGAGCAGCAGCCGCGCCTTCCTGCACCCGGTCCTGCAGCGCCCGAACCTGAACGTCTTCGACGACGCGCTGGTCGAGCGCATCCGGGTTCAAGGCCAGCGCGCGGTCGGCGTCACGCTGCGCCGGCACGGCCAGACGATTGAGCTCGACGCCGGCACCGAGGTCGTACTCTGCGGCGGCACGGTCAATTCGCCGCAGTTGCTGATGCTCTCGGGCATCGGGCCGGGCTCGCTGTCGGCGCTGGGCGTTCGCGTGCAGCATGAGTTGCCGGGCGTCGGACACAACCTGCAGGATCATCCGACCGTCTCGTTGGCCGTCACCAACCCGAGCGCCGAGAGTTATGCACTCAGCTGGCGCACGGCGCCGCGCGTCGCGCTGGCGCCGCTGCGCTACGCCTTCGGCCACCGCGGCATGCTGGCCAGCAACGCCGCCGAGGCCGGGGGCTTCATCCGCACGCGGCCCGATCTGGGCCGTCCCGACGTGCAGTACACCTTCATGGTCGGCATGAAGGACAACCCGCGCACCTTGCCGCGCAAGCACGGCTACTTCCTGCACATGGCCGTGCTGCGGCCCACCACCCGTGGCCGCATCGAGCTGGCCTCGCGCGACCCGGCCGCCAAGCCGGTGCTGCATCCCGAGTTCCTGGAGGACCGGCGCGACGTCGAGACGCTGATGCGTGCCATGCATGAAGCACGACGCATCGTGTCGATGCCGGCGCTCGCCAGGCTGTCCGGCGACGAACTGCTCCCCGGTCCGGCAATCGTCGACGATGCCGCGCTGGAAGGCTTCATCCGCGAGGGCGTGGCCACCACCTACCACCCGGTCGGCACCTGCAAGATGGGGCCGGCCTCGGACCCGATGGCCGTCGTCGACCCTCAGCTGCGTGTGCACGGCTTGCAAGGGCTGCGCGTCGCCGATGCGTCGATCATGCCGAACCTGGTCGGTGGCAATACCAGCGCGCCGTCGATGATGATCGGCGAACGCGCGGCGCAGTTCATCCTTGAAAGCTGAGGAAACCCATGACGCCCGCATTTCTCGACGGCAAGGTCAAAGGCCTGTTCATCGACGGCCGGTCGCACCCGGCGCTGTCGGGCAAGACCTTCGATTCGATCAGCCCGCGCAACGGCGAAACGCTGGCCCACATCGCGCAGGCCGGCAAGGAAGATGTCGACCTCGCGGTGGCCGCCGCGCGCCGCGCCTTCGAAGGCGAATGGGGCCGCTTCAAACCCTTCGATCGCCAGCGGCTGATGCTCAAGCTGGCCGATCTGGTGGACAAGCACTACGACGAGCTGGCGCTGCTCGACACGCTGGACATGGGCGGGCCGATCTCGCGCACCACGCTCGGCCGGCGCCGCGCGGTGGCGCTGCTGCGCTACTACGCCGGGCTGGCGACCACGATCCAGGGCGACACGATCCCGAACTCCGCGCCGGGCGAGCACTTCTGCTACACGCTGAAGGAGCCCGTGGGCGTGGTGGCCGCGATCAACCCGTGGAACGGTCCGATCGGCCTGGCGATCTGGAAACTGTGCCCGGTGCTAGCCACCGGCTGCACCGTGGTGTTGAAGCCCGCCGAGCAGGCACCGCTGTCGCCGTTGCGCCTGGCCGAGCTGTGCATGGAAGCCGGCATTCCACCGGGTGTCGTCAATGTCGTCGCCGGCTTCGGCGACGCCGGCGCCGCGCTGGCCGAGCACCCCGGCGTCGACAAGATCGCCTTCACCGGCAGCACCGAGGTCGGCCAGAAGATCGTGCGCGCCGCGGCCAGCAACCTGAAGCGCTTGTCGATGGAACTGGGCGGCAAGAGCCCGGACATCGTCTTCGCCGACGCCGACCTGGACGCCGCCGTGCCTGGCGCCGCTATGGCGGTGTTCCAGAACTCCGGCCAGATCTGCAGTGCGGGCACGCGCCTCTTCGTTCAACGCCCGGTGTACGAGGAGTTCGTGCAACGCGTCGCTGCGTACGCAAAGACGCTGAAGGTCGGCGACCCGCTGGACCGGGCGACCGAGTTGGGCCCTTTGGTCAGCGCCGAGCAGCTGGACCGTGTCACCGGCTACCTGTCGCTGGGCGTGGAGCAAGGAGCCCGTGCGATCGCCGGCGGTGAGCGCCTGACCGACGGCCCGCTCGCCAAGGGCTACTTCGTCGCGCCGACGGTCTTCGCCGACGTGAACGACGACATGCGCATCGCGCGCGAGGAGATCTTCGGCCCAGTGATCAGCGCCCTGCCCTTCGACACCCTGGATGAGGTGATCGCGCGCGCCAACGATTCCAGCTACGGCCTGGGCAGCGGCGTATGGAGCCGCGATGTGAGCACGGTGCACAAGGTGGCGAAGGGGCTTCGCACCGGCACCGTCTGGGCCAACTGCTACCAGGTGATGGACCCGGCGATTCCGTTCGGCGGCTACAAGATGAGCGGCTTCGGCCGCGAGAGCGGCGTCGAGCACGTGCGAGAGTACCTGCAGACCAAGGCCGTGGTCCTGAAGCTGGATTGATCGTCGTCCGGCAAATGCGGATGCGATGATCCAGCGCATGAACGACCGCATTCGCGAACTCGGCTTCTTCCTGCGCGTATCGGAGGAAGAGAGCTTTTCCGCTGCCGCCCGCAGTCTGGACCTCGATCCGTCGACCATCAGCAAGGTGATCCAGCGGCTGGAGAACCGCCTGGGCGTGCGCTTGTTCCATCGCACATCGCGGGTGCTGCAGCTGACGCAGGAAGGCGAGCAGTTCCTGGCTGCGGCGCAGAAGGTGATGGATGCGCTGGAGGAAGCCGAGGCCTCCGTCAGCCCGGCGGTGACCGAGGCCACCGGCGTGCTGCGCATCAGCAGCACCGCGGCCTTCGCCCGTCGCCGTCTGGCGCCGCTGATCCCTGCGTTCGTCGCTGCCCATCCGCTCGTGCGCGTCGAGATCGTCGTCGCTGCGACACCGCCTGACCTGTTCGAGCAGCAGATCGACATCTCCTTCCAGAGCGGCAACATCCCCGATTCGACGCTGGTGGCGCGCCGCATCACCACCGCCCACTGGCACCTGTGCGCTGCGCCAGCCTACCTGGCGCGCGCCGGCACGCCGCAGACGCCGGATGAATTGCAAGGTCACCATTGCCTGAACTTCCTGCCGGGCTCCTTCCGCAGCCGCTGGCCGCTGAAGACGGGCGAGCAGGTGCACACGCACGAGCCGAAGGCGATCGTCGCGGCCAACAATGGCGACGTGCTGTGCACGCTGGCGACGATGGGCAGCGGCATCGCGCGCCTGGCCGACTACCACATCGACGCCGAACTGCGCAGCGGCGCACTGGTCAAGGTGCTGTCCGAGCACGAGCTGGACCGCGAGCCGATCTATGCGGTGTTCGCGAGCAAGCGACATCTCAGCCCGCGTCTGCGCTTATTCCTCGACCACGCTGCCCAGGGCTTGGCCGACGACTGAACGCGACGACTGTGCCACGCGGGCACAGTTGCTTGGGAGGGCACAAGCTTGTCGCCGACGCGGCGGGCCGCGATGCTGCGGGCATGCAGACTCCCCTCTCCCCCGATGCGCTGGCCGGCCTGCAGGTGCTGGACTTCACCATCGTCATGTCCGGCCCGATGTGCACGCGCATGCTGGCCGATGCCGGCGCCGACGTGATCAAGGTCGAGCCGCCGGCCGGCGACGTGGTGCGCCAGCGCGCGCCGGTGCGCGGCGGCATCAGCACCTACTACGGCTCGATGAACTGCGGCAAGCGCAGCATCGTGCTCGACCTCGGCACCGAAGACGGCCGGCGCGTCGCGCGCGAGCTGGCCGCCCAGGCCGACATCGTGGTCGAGAACTTCCGTCCCGGCGTGATGAAGCGCCTGGGCCTGGACCATGCCACGCTGTCGGCGCACAACCCGCGGCTGATCTACGCCTCGATTTCCGGCTTCGGCCAGACCGGCCCGAAGGCGGGCGCGCCGGCCTATGCGCCGGTGATCCACGCCACATCGGGCTACGAGGCAGCGCACCTGGAGTACCAGCGCGACCAGAGCCGGCCGATGAACAACGGCATCTTCCTCGCCGACGTGCTGGGCGCGAGCTACGCCTTCGGAGCGATCCAGATGGCGCTGTACGAACGCGAGCGCAGCGGTCGCGGCCAGCATATCGACGTATCGCTGATGGACTCGGTGCTGGGCATGCTGATCTACGAGATGCAGGCCGCGCAATTCCCGCCCGACCGCCGGCGCCAGGTGTACGAGCCGGTGCGCGCCGCCGACGGCTGGGTGATGGTGGCCGCGGTGACGCCGAAGAACCAGGAAGTGCTGTTCGACGTGATCGGCCACCCCGAGGCCAAGACCGATCCGCGCTTCGCCACCGTGGCCGCCAAGGAATCGAACTGGCCCGCGCTGCTGGAGCTGATCGAAGCCTGGACACGGCAGCGCAGCGGCGCCGAATGCGAAGCACTGTTGATGGCGGCCGGCGTGCCGTGCAGCCGCTACCGCAGCGTGGCCGAGGCGATGGACGACCCGCAGGTGGCCGAGCGCGGCTTCCTGGCTGAGTTGGGCGAAGGCGAAGGCCGCTTCAAGTGCGCCAACCTGCCCTTCCTGCTGAGCCGCACGCCGACGCGCGCACGTCCGCGGCTGGCCGCACTGGGCGAACACGGCGAAGAGGTGCTGCGCGAGAAACTGGCGCTCGACGACGCTGCGATCCGGTCGCTGCGGCAGCACGGAGCGCTGGGATGACGATGCCGGACATCGACCCCGGGCTGCTGCCCGGCGACGAGGAACGGCAACTGCTGCGCGATTCGCTGCGCGGCTGGCTGCAACAACGCTGGCCAGCGGCCGGCGCCGTGGAACGCAGCGCCGACAGCGCCGCCGTCACCGTGCTGTGGTCGGGCCTGGTGCAGCAAGGCCTGGGCGCGCTGGGCAGCGATCCCATCGAAGGCGGCCTGCGCGAGGCGCTGGTGGCGATGGAGGAACTGGGCCGCGCCGCGGCACCGGCGCCGCTGGCCGGCGCGCTGCTCGCCAACCTGCTGCTCAGCCGCCTGGGCGCGCAGCACGAGCTGCTGGCGCCGCTGCACCGCGGCGAGATGCGCCTGGCCGTGGCGCTGGGCGTTGATCGGCGCATCCAGGGCGGCGGCGTACTGGGTCTGGTCGATGAAGCCGAGCTTCAACATGCGCCCGAGCACGTAGCTGCGCCGGCCCTTGGCCTCCACCGGGTCGGAGATCGGATTGACCTTGGACGGCGCCTTGGGCAGGCCGGCGATCATGGCGATCTGCGCGAGGTCCAGCTTGTCCAGCGTGACGCCGTAGTAGACCTGCGCCGCTGCGCCGACGCCGTAGGCCCGGTGGCCGAGGAAGATCTTGTTCAGGTAGAGCTCGAGAATCTCATCCTTGGTCAGCTCGCGCTCAATGATGTAGGCGAGCACCACTTCCTTCAGCTTGCGCTCGTAGGTCTTCTCGGGAGACAGGAAAAAGTTGCGCGCCACCTGCATGGTGATGGTGCTGCCGCCCTGCTTCTTTTCATGGGTGTAGGCGAGTTCCAGCACGGCGCGCAGCATCGACAGCCAGTCGACGCCAGGGTGCTCATAGAAGCGATCGTCTTCGGCGGCGATGACCGCCTGCTTGAGCAGGGGCGGCACCTCCTCGATGGTCACCGGCGCGCGCCGCTTCTCACCGAATTCGGCAATCAGGCGCCCGTCGTTGGTGAACACCTTGAGCGGCGTCTGCAGCCGCACCTCGCGCAACGACTCGACCGGGGGGAGCTGAG